>NZ_AJFC01000128.1:0-48156 GCF_000256505.1 Rhodococcus sp. P14
TCGGCGACGACGTCGGCACCGACCCGCAGCGGCGCGAGGTCGGCGAGCAACTCCTGGCGCTGCTCGACGGTGAACGCCGACGCGCCCCCGACCATCACCGGTTCGTCCCCGCCGTCGTACAGCCCCAGCAGCAGGGACCCGACCCCGTCGATGCTCTTGTGCGGGCGGTAGCCGATGAGCACACAGTCGGCGGTGCGGGCATGCTTGACCTTGCGCATCTCCCGCTTGTCCGGCACGTAGGGTCCGTCGAGACGCTTGGCGACGACCCCGTCGAGGCCGGCGCCCTCGAACTCGGCGAACCATCGGCCGGCGATCTGCGCGTCGAGGGTCGCGGCGGTGACATGGCAGCTCGGGCCGCCCCCGACCGCCGCCCGCAGCCGCTCCCGGCGCCGCGCGAACGGCGTCTCCATCAGGTTCTCGTCGCCGAGGGCGAGCAGATCGAAGCCGACGAACTGCGCGGGGGTCTGTTCGGCGAGCAGCGCGATGCGGCTCGCCGCCGGGTGGATACGCTCCGACAGGGCCTGCCAGTCGAGCCGGCTGCGGCCGTCGTGCGGGCGCGGCACCACGATCTCCCCGTCGACCACGCACCGGGCGGGCAGCTCCGCCCGCACCGCGGCGGTCAGTTCCGGGAAGTAGCGCACCAGGTCCTTCCCGCCCCGCGAGCTCAGCACCACCTCGTCGCCGTCACGGAACACGACAGCCCGGAAGCCGTCCCACTTCGGCTCGTACGACCACTCGGGGTCGCCGTCGGCAGGCTGGGCCGGAACCTCGGGCACGGCCTTGGCGAGCATCGGTGCGATCGGCGGTTCGACTGGCAGCTGCACCGGCTCATGGTCGCACCCGGGGCCGACACGTGCCCGCCGGATCTGTGAGAAATCGCCCTACGGTTCCCGCCCGAGGCGGACATTCCGTACTCTCCCCCCATGAACTTCATTCGACGGGTGAGCGGCACCGTCGTCGCGGTGGCTGCGGCGGCTCTGGTGCTCGGCGCGTGCGGATCGGACGTCGAGCCCCGGGCGGTGCCCGAGCCCGGGTCCGAGACCACGTCGGCGAGCGCATCGGATACCCGGACGACCACCGGCCGTCCGACCACCACCACGGCACCGACGTCCCCCGGCTCCTCCGGTCTGGACATCGACGTCGAGATCGGTGACTGCGTGCGCCTCGGTGGCACCGTCGACGACGCGACCATCGAGAATGCGACCTGCGGCAGCATGGACTCGAACTACAAGGTGATCGACATCGTCGAGACGAGCGATCAGTGCGTCTCGGACGCCGACCAGACCTACTACGAGTCCTCCGCCGGGGTCGAGGTGGGTGCCCTGTGCCTCGACGTCGACTGGGTGGTCGACAGCTGCATGGACATCTCCGGCGAGGACCCGCAGCGCATCGACTGCGCCGCACCCGGCCCCGAAACGGAGAAGGTCACCGAGATCCTGCAGAACACCGACAACGTGAACGACTGCTCCGTCTCCGAGGGTGGATTCGTCTACAGCGAGCGTCGTTTCGTGGTCTGCACCGACACGCTCTGAGGCCGCCGTCCGCCGCGGCCGGCTACAGCCAGCCGCGGCGGCGGAAGATCGCGTAGAGACCCGCGCACGTCATGACCATCATCAACAGGGCCATGGGATAGCCTGCGGCCCAATGCAATTCCGGCATGGTGTCGAAGTTCATCCCGTAGACCGTGCCGATCAGCGTGGGCGCGAACAGAATTGCCGCCCACGCCGAGATACGCTTGATCTCCTCGTTCTGCTCGATGCTCGCCCGGCTGAGATTGCGCATCTCCTCGTTCTGCATCTGCGACACCATCGTCGCGTTGACCGTGAGGATGTTGCCGAGCAACTGCCGGAAGCTGTCGACCTGCTCGACGACCGTCGTCGCGTGGTCGGTGACGTCCCGCAGGTAGCGTTGCAGTTCGTCGTCGGTGCGGTACTTGGCGAAGCCCGACGACAGACCCGACAGCACGGTGAGCAGCGGTTTGGCCGCGCGCTGGAACTGGATGACCTCGCGGGAGAGTTCGTAGATGCGGCGCGAGACCCCGGGATCCCCGCTGAAGACCTCCGTCTCGATCTCGTCGATGTCGTTCTGCAGGCCCGCGACCACCGGAGCGTACCCGTCGACGACGGCGTCGAGGATCGCGTAGAGAACCGCCTCGGGACCGAGCCGCAGCAGATCGGGCTCGCTCTCCATCCGGTCCCGCACCGCCGACAGGTCGGGCGATTCGCTGTGCCGGACCGTCAGCACGAACGTCGGTCCGACGAAGACGTGCACCTCACCGAAGTCGACCCGCTCGGATTCGTCGACGTAGCGGGCAGCGCGCAGCACGACGAACAGGGTGTCGCCGTAGCGCTCGAGCTTCGGGCGCTGGTGGGCGGCGATGGCATCCTCGACGGCCAGTTCGTGCAGTCCGAATTGCTCTGCGGCGGCATGGAGTTGCGCGTCGGTGGGCCGGTACATCCCGATCCAGGCCATCGAACCGGGCTCGGGCAGGCAATCGAGGGCCTGCGCGAGTGTCGCCGGCGACGCGACGCGGCGGCCGTCCCGGTAGACCGCGCTGTCGACGATGCTGTTCTCCGCCCGCGCCGCACCGTCCCGGCCGGGGCTCTGCGCGGCGGCAGGATTCAGGGACGCGCCGAAACCGGCGGACGGGTCGGTGGTCGCCGGGGCGGAGCGACGCGGCAGCAGGGCACGGACGGAACGGTTGGGCAGCATGTCGGCACGGCCTTTCGGAGGCACGGAGGGCGACGGCGAGGGTGGTCGCCGTGGGACGCACACGCGACGGCAACCGTCGCGCACCGACAGGGCGCGTACGGGCTGCCGTCAGCTGGTACTCGGAGGTCGACTGCGCATCGCGAGTCCCACCTCCTCCACATCACCCGGAACCGTGCCGGGGGCCTGACGAACCCCCAGCAGCGTACGCCTTCGTGCCGTGCGGAGCCAGCCGGTCCCGTGCACGGCGTCGCGCCGCGCGCGGTGTCGGTGGCTGCGGCCACAATCGCCGTGACCGACCCGACCGACCGACGACAGGACCCCCCGATGACGCACTGGCCCGATCGACCGATCTGCGCGTTCGACCTCGAGACCACCGACCGCGATCCGCGGGTCGCGCGCATCGTGACTGCGTCCGTCGTCGTCCTCGACGGCGACACCGTCTCGTCGCGGACGTGGCTGCTCGATCCGGGCATCGAGATCTCGGAGGAGACGGCGGCGATCCACGGCGTGACCACGGAGCGGGCGCGCGCCGAGGGCCTCGAGTACACGGCCGGCTACACCCAGATCCGCGAGGCGCTGTGCGAGGCGTGGGTCCGCGATCACATCGTCGTGGCGTTCAACGCCAGTTACGACCTCACGGTGGTCGACGCCGAGGGCCGCCGGCTGGGCCTGCCGGGACTCGAGACGGGCCTGGTGTTCGACCCGTACGTCGTCGACCGCGAGATGGACCGCGACCGCGAGGGCAGCCGCACCCTGCAGGCGGTCTGCGATGCGTACGGCATCGCGCTGACCGCCGCGCATCAGGCCGAGGCGGACGCCCTCGCGGCGGGGCAACTGGCGCGGGCGCTGTGCACCCGCTTCCCGCAGCTCGCCGACCTGGACATCATGACGGACCAGGCGGCCTGGCACGCGGAGCGGCAACGCACGTTCGCCGAGTATCTCGCGGGTCTCGGGCGCGACGTGTCGGATGTGGACCCGCAGTGGCCCATTCGCGGTATCGCTTGAGAGCTGTTGCCGCGCCCGGGTTTCGACGTCGACCCTCACGACACCGCCCGGCGGGGCGACCGAATGTCACATCGCATCGATGTAGTCGACCGAATGTGACATTCGGCCCAGGGCGGGGGTGCTTACCCCTTGACGACGCCGAGCGGCACGAGCCGTGCGACCCGACGGGCCAGACCGGCCCGCTCGCTCACCTCCGTGACCGCGTCGATGTCCTTGTACGCCTGCGGCTTCTCCTCGGCCAGTCCCCGCCACGAACTCCCCCGCACGAGCACGCCGTGGGACTCGAGCGCGTCGCGTACCGCCCGGCCGTCGGTGTGTCGAGCGGCGCGGTGCCGGCTCTGCACCCGGCCGGCCCCGTGCGCGGTGGAGAAGAACGCCGGGTTCCCGGCGACACCGGCGAGCACGTACGAGGCGGTGCCCATCGTGCCGGGAATGAGCACGGGCTGACCGACGTCCGCCAGGTCCTCGGGGACGTCGGGATGGCGGGGCGGCAGTGATCGCGTCGCGCCTTTGCGGTGCACGCACAGGGTGCGGACCTGCCCGTCCACCTCGTGCCGCTCGATCTTCGCCAGGTTGTGCGAGACGTCGTAGAGGAGGTCGAGAGTGGTACCGGCCGTGTCCTCGAAGACCCGGCGGGTCGCCTCGGTGAGCAACTGCCGGTTGGCCCGGCCGTAGTTGGCCGCCGCCACCATCGCCCCGAGATACGCCTCCCCCTCCGGTGACCGGACCGGCACGCACGCCAGCTGTCGGTCGGGAACGTGAATCTCGTAGCGGCCCATCGCCTTCTCCATCTCACGTACGTGGTCGGTGCAGATCTGGTGGCCGAGACCGCGGGACCCGCAGTGGATCATCACGCACACCGTGCCCACGTCGAGACCCATCGGCCGGGCAACGGCCGGGTCGAAGACCTGCTCGACGGCCTGCACCTCGAGGAAGTGGTTGCCCGACCCCAGGCTGCCGAGCTGACCGAGGCCCCGCTCGACGGCCCGGTCGCTCACCGCGGCCGAGTCGGCGCCGGCCAACACGCCCCGGTCCTCACACCGCTCGAGATCGCGGACGACACCGTGCCCCTGGTCCACCGCGAACCGGGCGCCGCCCTCGAGCACCCTATGCAGCACGCTGCGGTTCGGCAGCTCCCACACGCCCCGGGTCTGCATGCCACGGGGCACGACGTGACCGAGCCGGTCCATCAGCAGCCCGAGGCGCGGCGCGAGCGCGGACCGGTCGGCGTCACGCGCGATCAGCAGCCGCACGCCGCACGAGATGTCGAAGCCCACCCCACCGGGAGAGACGACGCCGCCGTCGTCGATGTCCGTCGCCGCAACTCCACCGATGGGAAAGCCGTAACCCCAGTGCACGTCCGGCATGGCGAACGACGCGGTGACGATTCCCGGCAGGGTCGCGACGTTCGCGACCTGGGTCAGCGCCTCGTCTCCTTCCGCGGCGGGAAGCAGGGACCGGGCCGCGAAGACGATCCCGGGTACGCGCATCGCGCCGGTCCGGTCGATCCGGAACCGGTACTGGGTCTCCTCGACGATCCTCATCACTGTCCGATCCGGGGCGGAGAACGCGGCGTCGGCGGCTTCGTTCCACCATAGAATCTGCAATGCCCGCTGCACAGGAGCGCGTCATGAACGAAAGCGGATACCGGTCGGTGCCGCACACGGCGGACCTGCGCATCGAGGCGTGGGCACCCACCCGTGACGAGTGCATCGCGCAGGCGGTGCACGGCGCCGTCGCGAGCTTCGCGGAAACCTCCTCCGCCGGGCCGGTCCGGGTGCGCACCCGCCGGCTGACAGCCGACGGCGACGAGGACCTGCTCGTCGCGGTACTCGACGAGATCGTCTACCTGCTCGACGCGGCCGGGGAGGTCCCGGTCGATGTGGCCGTCGACTCCGGTGCCGGCACGGCGGAAGTGCGGTTCTCGATGGCCGACGTCGCCTCGGTCACACAGGTGGGTGCGGTCCCGAAGGCCGTGTCGCTGCACGGGCTGCGCCTCGAGCGCGGACCGGGAGGATGGTCGTGTTCGGTGACGCTGGATGTGTGAACCGGCGCCGCACACGCGGTCCCTGTTGCGGCGCGCCGCGCAGGCGACCGTGGGGGTGTTCCCGCCTGGGATCTTCCACTGTAGACGGCCGGAACTGCCGGCTGGGGCGGGCCCCGGACAGTCGGCGAGATGCGACGAGCGGTGGCGCTACATCGGCATGTTCATCATGGGCATCCCACCCATCTCGTGGAGCCACATCATCAGCTGGTGCAGCAGGGTGTGCGCTTGGTCCATCATGCCCATCATGTTCACGGCCGTGACCTTTCCTGGAGCCGAGTAGTCCTCGGGGAGGGATCGTCCCACTATCGCCCGCCGACGATCCCGATGTGCCGCCTCGAGTGCGAGATCCGGGATCTTCAACAGATCTTCACGGGATCTCGACCATCGGGGTCCCGGCACGGCAGGAGGAGGTGCGGTTGCCCGCTCGGAGGTCAGTCCGCAGCGATGAGGGGGGTGCCGCGGTCGGCCAGCCACTGCGCCGGGTCGGTCTTGGCGCCGGAGGGGTCTTCGACCTCGAAGTGCAAGTGGGGTCCGGTGGAGTTGCCGCGATCTCCGATGGTGGCGATCTTCTGCCCGGCTTCGACTCGTTGCCCGACCTTCACCAGGTTGGCGTTGTTGTGGCCGTAAGTGGTCACCGTGCCGTCGTCGTGCCGGATGCGTACCCACAACCCGTAACCCTGTGCCGGTCCGGCGCTGACGACCTCTCCGTCGGCGACGGCGACGATCGGTGCGACCATGGTGTTGGCGATGTCGATGCCTCCGTGTCCGCGCCCGTCACCGAAGGTGGAGGTGATCACCCCGGCGGTCGGGGCGACGGGCCGGCCGGTCCCACCCCAACGCCCGCCCTCGGCCGGGCGCGGCGGGGTAGGGCTTGCCGGTGCGGCGCCGGGGTCTTCCAGCCGGGTGGCGCCCTCGTTCCCGGGGGCCGTATCGGGTGCGCCCGCAGCCGGCGCATCGTCTTCCTCGGGTGGCGTCCCGGGCTCCGGTGCCGGGGGGCCGTGACGACCCGGTGCCGTAGGTGTACCGGGGTCGGCGGCCAACGCTGCCAGCAGACGCGGAGCGATGCTGTAATCCAGTCCGGCCAGTTCGGTGCGGCACACCGACAACAGGCTTGCCCCGGTGCCCTGGGCGCTCCATCGGGCCGCGCAGCCGGCCAGGGACTGCAGGGTGGCGACCGTGTCGTCGAGTGCGCCGTTGTCCCGGGCGGCGCGCACGCCGGCGGCGGCGATGTTCGCCACCGTCTGCCATCGAGCGGGATCGACCACCTGCCCGGCCGGGTCGGCTCCGGTGATGGTCAGCGCATCGGCCACGGACGCCGCCACCGGCTCCGGTGACAGATGCGTCGCTCCGGCCGTCGGGGCCGTGAGCAACGGGACCGTCAGTCCCGCCGTCGACGCTCCCAGGATCAACGCGGCCCACCGGCCGCTGTGCGTGCGGTGCATGGCACTTCCTCCCGCCGCCTCACGAGAAATGTCCGATTGGAGAGGTATATGGGGGTTTGTCAAGGCGACACACCGTAACGCTAGTGCACTTTCATCACTTGTGTCTCTGTAATCGCATCCTCACCCACTGACCCAGCAGTGTCGGAGCGGGTGCCGAAACGGGGCGACGGGATGTACGGTCGGCCGGGTCGCCGGTGCTGCACTGCTACAGTCGGGAAGTTGTGACGGCCCGATCGACTTCTCCGCCCCTGCGGACCGCGGTCGCATTGGTCGTCCTCTACCTTCTCGGCTACACCCTGGTGCAGTGCGGTCTCACCGTGGCGGACGGCCATCATCACGACGATGTGCACGTGAGTGCGACCGCGCAACCCGGTGCGGAAACGGCGCCCGGGCATGCCCATGTCGATCACGACTCGTCCGGCCTCGATCCTCACCACGATCAACTGTTCCTCGGCCCTCGTGCGGACAACGCCGGGCGTCCGATCGCGGTGGTCACGGTGGTCGCGGTGGTGGTTACGGCCGCGATCGCCCGGCGGCACGCCCCGACCCTGTCGCGGGCCCCGCCACCGGCGCCCGCCCCGGCCCGCAGCGGCCGGGCGATCCTCGACGAACTCTGTATCAGCAGGTGCTGATCGGCAGCGGACCGGCCGCAGGGACCCCCTGTCGGCCCGTCTCGTGCTGCCCATCGCATCGTGCGCTCATTGCGCGCCACCACAGAGATGACTCGTCATGAACAGTGCTGTCTTCCCCGTTTCCACTCCGCCGCAATCGTCGGCTCGGCTGTTGACCTCTGCCCCGTGCTGCCCGGAGCCGACCACCATGGTCGGCAACACGCCGGTGCTGTGGATCGGTGAACCCTTCGCCGATGCCGGCGCCGGGTTCTGGGCCAAGCTCGAAGGGAACAACCCGGGCGGCATGAAGGACCGCCCCGCCCTGCACATGGTCGAACGCGCCCGCAGCCGGGGCGAGCTGGCCCCCGGGGCCCGCATCATCGAGTCGAGCAGCGGCACTCTCGGACTCGGCCTGGCGCTGGCCGGCATCGTCCACGGTCACCCGGTGACCGTGGTCACCGACCCCGGTCTCGAACCGATCATCCGTCGCATGCTCGCCGCCTATGGTGCCGACGTGGAGCTCGTCACCGAACCGCACCCGACCGGCGGATGGCAACAAGCCCGGCGGGACCGGGTGCGTCAGCTGCTCGAGGCCCACCCCGGCTCCTGGTGCCCGGATCAGTACAACAACCCCGACAACGTCGAGGCCTACCAGTCACTGGCCCTGGAACTGCTCGGCCAGCTCGGTCGCGTGGACATACTCGTCTGCTCGGTCGGTACCGGTGGGCATTCGGCCGGCATCGCCCGGGTGCTGCGCCAGTTCTGCCCCCAGTTGAAA
Source organism: Rhodococcus sp. P14 (assembly GCF_000256505.1). Classification (NCBI taxonomy): domain Bacteria; kingdom Bacillati; phylum Actinomycetota; class Actinomycetes; order Mycobacteriales; family Nocardiaceae; genus Rhodococcus; species Rhodococcus sp. P14. Next base: position 8,596 of record NZ_AJFC01000128.1, read on the forward strand.
CTGGTGGGCGTCGACACCGTCGGCTCGGCCCTGTTCGGCCAGCCGGTCACCTCCCGCCTGATGCGCGGGTTGGGCTCGAGCATCCATCCGGGCAATATCGACTACGGCGCGTTCGACGAGGTGCACTGGGTCGCTCCGCGGGAAGCGGTGTGGTCGTGCCGCACCCTGGCCGCCACTCACCACGCCAGCGGGGGCTGGAGTGTGGGGGCGGTCGCCCTGGCCGCCGGCTGGCTCGCCCGCACCCACGCCCCCGACCTTCGGATCGCCGCGATCTTCCCCGACGGCCCCCAGCGGTACTTCGACACCGTCTACAACGACGACTTCTGCGCCGAGCACGGCCTGCTGGACGGACCGGCGCCGACCGAACCGATGACCATCGACCATCCCACCGACCGCGTCGTACGCTCGTGGACGCGGTGCGCCACCGTCGTCGACCCCGCGGAGTTGCGGTCGTGAAGGCGCTGATCACCCGATTCCGCAGTTTCGACCGCCCCAGCCAGGTGCTGATGGTCAACCAGTTCTCCATCAACGTCGGCTTCTACATGCTCATGCCGTACCTGGCGAGCTACCTGGCCGGACCGCTCGGATTGGCAGCCTGGGCCGTCGGGTTGGTGCTGGGGGTGCGCAACTTCTCCCAGCAGGGCATGTTCCTGGTGGGCGGCACCCTGGCCGACCGGCTGGGTTACAAGCCGCTCATCGTCGCCGGTTGCCTGCTACGGACCGCAGGGTTCGTGCTGCTCGCCGCCGTCGACTCGCTGCCGGCGGTGCTGGTGGCCGCAGCAGCCACCGGATTCGCCGGCGCGTTGTTCAACCCCGCGGTGCGGGCATACCTGGCCGCAGACGCCGGGCCCCGCCGCGTCGAGGCCTTCGCGGTGTTCAACGTCTTCTACCAGGCCGGGATCCTGCTCGGTCCGCTGGTCGGTCTGGCGTTGACCGCGGTGGACTTCCGGATCACCGCGCTGGTGGCAGCGGCGGTATTCGCGGCGCTGACGCTGACGCAGATCCGAGCGCTGCCGGCGCAGACCGTCGAGGCCACTACCCCTGCCGGACCCCGCCCCTCGATACTCGACGACTGGCGCACGGTGGTGACCAACAGGTCGTTCGTGCTGTTCGCGGCGGCGATGATCGGCTCGTACGTTCTCTCGTTCCAGGTGTATCTGGCCCTGCCGCTGCAGGCCGAGGTCGTCGCCCCGGACCAGGTATCGGCCACGGTGCTCGTGACCTCGCTGTTCGCGGTCTCCGGGCTGGTGGCGATCGCCGGGCAGCTACGTATCACTTCTTGGTGCGGCAACCGGTGGGGACCCGGACGCAGCCTGGCCGTCGGGATGGTGGTCATGGCGACCGCGTTCGTACCCGTAGCGGTGTTCTCTTCCCCCACTGGGACCGGCTGGGCGATGGCCGCGGGGGCGTTGGTGCTGTCGGCGGTGATCCTCTCCGTCGGTACGGCGGCGGTGTTCCCGTTCGAGATGGACACCGTCGTCGCACTCTCCGGGAACCGGCTTGTGGCCACCCACTACGGGTTCTACAACACCGTCGTCGGGGTCGGCATCCTGCTGGGCAACCTCGGCACCGGGGCGGTGTTCGGGTGGGCCGCCGACGCCGGCCTGGAATGGCTGATCTGGGTGCTGCTCACCGCGATCGGGATCGGGTGCGCGGCAGCGCTGTTTCTGCTCCACCGCACCGGCCGGCTCACCGCGCCACCCCCGACGCCGACCGACGAGCAGGTCTCGGCCTCGGCATGATGCCCCCGCCGGCACCCTTTCGTCCGGCCCGAAGAGAGGAATCCCCGTATGTCTGTGTCCCGCCTGCCGGGCGCCGTGTCGGCAATTGCCGCAGCCGCCTTGCTCGTGGCAGGGTGCTCGTCCCCCGACACCCGGAGCGCGGCGACCGCACCTCCCGGCGCTGTCGTCGCACCGCACGTTGCGTTGTCCCCGACGCTCGATCACGTGCACGGGCTGACCGTCGATTCCGCCGGCACTATCCTGGCCGGCACCCACAGCGGACTGGTCGCTCTCGCGCCGTCCGGCACCACCACCGAGGTCGGCACCTCCGACGACGACTTGATGGGGCTGGCCGGGGTGCCCGGCAGCGACGTCCTGGTCGCCTCGGGCCACCCGGGGCCGTCGAACCCCGGTCCGAACCCGCTGGGACTGCGCCGTAGCGACGACGGCGGGCGCACCTGGACCGATCGGTCCCTGGTCGGAGAGGTGGACTTTCATGCTCTGGCCACGGACGGCACGGTGGTGGTCGGTTTCGACGGCACCCGCGGGATCCGGGTATCCACCGACGCCGGCACCACCTGGAGCGCCGGTGCTCCCGTGGCGGCTGCGGCCCTGGCGCTGACCCCGGCCACGGTGTGGGCGATCACGCCGGCCGGGCTCGAGCGCAGCACCGACCTGGCACACACCTTCACCCCGGTCGAGGACACACCCGCCCTCGTGCTGCTCACCGGCACCGGCGACGGACTGTGGGGCATCGACACCGACGGCTACGCCTGGCGCAGCCGGGACGGAGCCGCCTGGGAGCAGCGGGTCTTCGTCGGGGCGGTGGAGGCGCTGACCGCCACAGGGTTCGACACCGCCTACGCCGCTACCGCCGAGGCCTTGTACACCCTGACCTGACGCGACCGGCCGCGCTGCGGCCCAGCAAACCGGTAAGGCCCGGCACACGTGTGTGCCGGGCCTTGCCGTGTCGGTCCCGCGAGCTCACCGACTCTCTCGTGATCACAACGAGGACAGGATGTTCTCCATCGTCGCGATCTCCTGCTGCTGGGTCTCGGCGATGGTGCGGGCCATGGCCACCGCCTCGGGATTCTGCCCGGTATCGATCTCGGTCTGCGCCATTTCGATCGCGCCGCGGTGATGTTCGATCATCTGGGTCAGGAACAGGCGGGAGGCGTCGACGCCTTCCGCGTTCTGCAGCGCGGCCATGTCTTCGGCCGACATCATTCCGCTCATGCCGCCGCCCATCTGTCCGCCGCCGGGCATGGGGGTGGACTGCATGGGCATGTCGTGACCGGGCATCTCCATGCCGGGTGACGACATGGGCATGTTCGGTGTGGTCATCGGCATGCTGGTCGTGCCCATGGGCATGGTGGGCTGCCCCCAGTCGGCGAGCCAGCTCTGCAGCTGTTCGATCTCCGGACCCTGGGCGGCCTTGATCTGCTGGGCGAGTTCGGTGACCCGTGGGTCGATGCCCTCCTTGGCCAGGATGACATCGCTCATCTCGATGGCTTGGCTGTGGTGCGGAATCATCCGTTGGGCGAAGGTCACGTCGGCTTGGTTGTGGTCGGCGGCAGCCTCGGCGGAGGCACTCGCGGTCGCCGTCGCCGACGGGCTCGCCTGCGAGGCCTGATCGTTGCCGGAGTCGCTGCAGGCGGCCAGGGTGAGCGCCGCGGCAACTGCCACCGCGCCGGTGGCCAGGGACTTCTTCCTCACAAGCACATTCCTTTCCGTTGTGTACGCGCACCGGCAGGCCCCGCGGTGGCGATATCGCAAGCATCCCCTCACAGGGGAGGCGGCAAACCCGGTCCCGTTACGGGCCCCTCGTCGGGACGCGGACCACTGCGGGCGCCGGCGCTGCAGACCGGCCGGTGAGCCGGTGCACCTTGTTCGGATCCGAGCCTGGCAGCTGCACCCGGTGGCAGCCCGGACCATTCTGTGAAGATTTCCTGAAGAACTCCACCCGGGCGTCCGAGCGGCCGTCACCGGAGTTCTTGAGCAGATCTTCACGAAAACGACGGAGAAGAACGCACCCGGGCCGGGCACCGTGGACAGCGCAGAACCGGGATCGCGCCGCTGAGCACGGGACCGGCACTGTGGGCCCTGTGCGGGGGCCGGACAGTCGGTGCACGGGCACCGACCGAGGAAGGGTGGTTGACGATGATGTTCTGGTACGGCGACGGCATGAGCGGTTGGGGTTATGTGCTCATGACAGTCGGGATGGTGGCGTTCTGGGCCCTGGTGATCGTCGGAATCGTGATGCTGGTGCGCGCCGCGGCTCCCCGGTCGACACCGCCCCCGTCGGGCTATGCCCCGACGCCGGAAGAGGTCGTAGCCATGCGCTTCGCCCGGGGCGAGATCGACGAGGACGAATACCGGCGCCGTCTCGACGCCTTGCACACCCATCGTCCGGACCCGAAAGCGTGACCCCTGCAATCGGATTCGATCGCTCCGCCCACGTCCGCTGCGCAGGGACCGGAAGCGGCGGTGTCAGCGACGGTAGTGGCGACCGGTGGAGTCGTCGGTGACCAGGCGGTACAGCACATAGACCGAGAACCAGACGATCAGCACGGCCACCAGCACGAGCGCGATCTCGTATACGAGGACCACACCACCGATTCTACCGCCACGCCGGCCCACCCGACTTCTCGTCGGTGCCCACTGATGCACCGGCACCCCGAAAAGGATCAGCGGCCCGAAAAGGATCAGCGGCGCGGACTGGTGGGAATCGGCTCCGGCGCCGGGCGCGGGGCCGGCTGCTCCTGCGGTGGGGACGGCAGTTGCAGCCGCTTGAGCATCAGCGCGTTGACCGCGACGATCAGACTCGAGCCGGACATCGACAGCGCCGCGATCTCCGGGCGGAGCACCAGTCCGAAGGCGGGTTCGAACACGCCGGCGGCGATCGGCAGCGCAATGGTGTTGTAACCGATCGCCCAACCGAGATTCTGCCGCATCTTGCGCAAGGTGCCGCGGCCGATGCGCAGCGCGATCGGCACATCCAGCGGGTCCGAACGCATCAGCACCAGGTCGGCGGTTTCGATCGCGACATCGGTGCCGGCACCGATGGCAATGCCCAGATCCGCCTGCGCAAGGGCCGGGGCATCGTTGACACCGTCGCCGACCATCGCGACCTTCTTCCCGCCGCGTTGCAGTTCGGCGATCTTGTCGGCCTTGTCACCGGGCAGCACCTCGGCGATGACGGTGTCGATGCCCAACTGCCCGGCGATACGCCGGGCCGTGGCCTCGTTGTCGCCGGAGAGCATGACCACCTCGATGCCGAGATCGTGCAGCGACGCCACCGCCTCGGCCGAGGTCTCCCGGGCGGCGTCGGCCAGGGCGACCACCCCGACGCCGCGGCCGTCGACCGCCACGAGCACCGCGGTACGCCCGGTCGAGGCCAGCTGGTCGCGCCGGTCCGTCAACGCGCCGAAGTCGACGTTCTCGGCCACCATCAGCTTGCGGTTGCCCACGGCCACCCGCCGGCCCGCCACCTCGGCGACCGCGCCGTGACCGGGCACGTTGCGGAAGTGCCCCAACGACACCTCTGGAATGTCACGGGCGGTCGCGTAGCGCACGATCGCCCCCGCCAGGGGATGCTCCGATTCGCGTTCGACCGCGGTCACCAAGGCCAGCATCTCGTCCTCCGGCAGCCCGTCGGCCACGACGTCGGTGACCTCCGGCTCGCCCTTGGTCAAGGTGCCGGTCTTGTCCATCACGACCGTGTCGATCCGCGCCGAGGTCTCGAGGGCGGTGGCGTTCTTGAACAGCACGCCGCGCTTGGCGCCCAGGCCGGTGCCGACCATGATCGCCGTCGGGGTGGCCAGCCCCAGCGCGTCGGGGCAGGTGATCACCACGACGGTGATCGCGAACAGCAGCGCCCTCTGCACGTCACCGTCGACGAGCCACCACACCAGGAAGGTGCTCACCCCGCCGATCAGGGCGACCAAGACCAGCCAGAACGCGGCCCGATCGGCCAGGCGCTGACCGGGCGCCTTCGAGTTCTGCGCCTCCTGCACCAGGGCGACGATCTGGGCGAGGGCCGTGTCGGAGCCGACCTTGGTCGCCCGGACCCGCAGGGTGCCGGTGGTGTTGATCGACGCACCGATCACCTCCGCGCCTTCGGCCTTGGTCACCGGCAGGGACTCACCGGTGACCATCGACTCGTCGACCTCGGAGCTGCCCTCGACGACGACACCGTCGACCGGGATCTTCGCCCCCGGCCGGATCAGCAGCAGATCCCCGACCACGACCTCGGCGGTGGGGACCTCCACCGGCTCACCGCCGCGCAGCACCACCGCCTTCGGGGGCGCGAGTTCGAGCAGGGTGCGGATGGCATCGTTGGCGCCGCCGCGAGCACGCATCTCGAACCAGTGCCCGAGCAACACGAAACTCGCCAGCACGGAAGCGGCCTCGTAGAACACCTCGCCGCCGCCGGTCAGGGTCACGCCCACGCTGTAGAGCCAGCCGGCGCCGATGGCGACGGCGACGAGCACCATCATGTCCAGGGTCCGGGCCTTCAGAGCCCGGTAGGCGCCGTCGAAGAAGATCCAGGACGAATAGAAGATCACCGGCAGGCTCAGCACCAGGGCGAACACGTCGTCGCGCAACCCGAAAGGCGCCGGCGTCGTGAAACCGAACATGTCGCGGCCCATCGGCGACCACAACATGATCGGAATCGACAGCGCCAGCGCCACCAGGAACCGGTTGCGCATGTCCCGAACCATCGCATCCATCGACATCCCCGCATGCCCGCCGTGACCCATCATCTCCTGGGCGGAGCGGGTGCCGTGCTCGGCGTGGGGGCGGTGCTCCTTCCCGGCAGGTCCCTGTTGTTCGACGTGGCTGTGCGCCGCCGGGTGCGGGGGATGTGCGGGTGCGCCGGGGCCGGGAGCCGGTTCGCTCATCGGGTCGCACACGTGCTCGGGCACCGACCGTCCGGCGCAGTGATAGCCGCAGTCCCGCACCCACCCCGACAGCTCCACCACCGACGTGCGGTCGGAGTCGTAGGTGACAGTGGCGGTCTGATTCACCGCATTCGCCTCCACCGCGGACACCCCCGGTCGGCGCAGCAAGGTGGATTCGATGGCCGACGTCGACGTCGCCCAGTGCAGGCCGCCTACTTCCAGAACGGTGGTTCGGTTCATACGATCCGGTCCCTCCCTCTCATGGCCGGGCACGCAATGCCCGCCCTCTGCGCGGTGCGATGCTCCGATACCGCTACCGATGGTCGGCACCGATACACGCTCGTCGCCGACCGTGTCCGAGTCTGCTCGGCCCCGCCGTGGCATCTTCTGGCGGTTGGATGAAGATTCGTTGAAGAACTCCGGGTCTCGGGTCAGGGTCCGTGTTCGTCCGAATGCTCTCGCTCGGCCCCCTCGTCGGTGCCGTGACCGGGGGTGGTCGACGTGGGAAGCGGTAACTGGGTGCGGCTGCCGGCCACCGCAGGCGAGCGGGGAGAGAAACTGACCCCGTTGGGCCGCTCGCCCACCGGCACGGTCGCCACCACGGACAGGCTGGGCAGATCGACCACGGACACCGTGTCGTCGTAAGTGTTCGTCACCCACGCCCGCGTACCCGAGGGATCGATCACCACCCCGTGCGGACCGGCGCCGGTGCCGACCGCCCCGCGGATCGTCATCTCGGCTGTATCGATCACCGAGAGGGTGCTCCCGGGCTGCTGCCGGGTGCCCTGGTCTGCGGAGACCACGGTCTTCTCGTCCGGGGACAGGTACAGCTGCACGGGCGCGGCCGGCACCGGAGCGGCACCCACGACCAGGCGGGCAGCGAGATCCACCTTGACCACCGCGGCCGGCTCGGTGGTCCCGGCGTAGGCGAACCGTCCGTCGCCGGTGACCGCGACCTGAGCCGGGGCGGCGCCGACGGGTACCGCCCCGATGGCCCGATCGGCGGCCGGGTCGATCACGTGCACCACGCCGGCTGCGGTGTCGGCGACCACGATCACCGAGCCGCCGGCCGCGGGCCGCAGACCGTGCGGCATCCCGCCGAGCTCGATTCGCCCTGCCGGCTGCAGTCCGGGGGTCGCGAACACCGAGACCGTGCCGTTCCCCGCATCGGTGACGTACACCTTGCCGTTGGGTGCGTCGATCACGTGTGCCGGCGCTGCACCGGTGGGCGCGACGGCGCGCACCGCATAGGTGGCGGGATCGATCTCGATCACCCGGTCGTCACCGCTGACGGTGTACACGGTCGCACCGTCGCGCCCGACCTGAACATTGTGCGGGGAGTCCACCCCGGTCACGGTCGTCACCACCTCGTCGGTGGCCGCGTCCAGGACCGTGAGGCTGTTGCCGTCCTCGTCGGCGACCCACACCGACCCGGTCACAGGCCCGGGCGGGCCGGAGGTGGCCGCCGTCGAGGCCGGACCCGGGGTGGGACCGCTTTCCTCGGAACACCCTGCCAGCGCCACCGCCGTGAGAAAGACCGTGGCGGTCACCGCACTCCGGCGCCGACGTCGGGACCGAAGAGACGGTCGGGACGCAACCGGCTCACCGATGACGTTCACCTTGCACCTCCGGCAGCAGTTCGGGGACGGTCAATGGCGGTGACTGCCGGCTGAGGCCATCATCATCGCCATCATCGCCACGCAGACGACCGCGAACACGAGCCCGCCGACGCTCACATTTCCGGTCACTACCAGCACCCCGGCAATGATCAACATCGGTACGCAGCAGACGAGCATCATCCAGCGGTGACGGATCCGTCCCCCGGTGCCCGCCGGTTCCGTCGGGGGGTCGGAGGCCACCGATTCCCTGGGACGCCAGTCGTGTGCGTTCGTCTCGTTCATCGCGATTCCGTCCTCGACGACGTCGGCACGCAGCTGAACTCGTGGTACAGCGGCCAGTGTCCGATCGCTGCGGTGACCGGCAGGTCCACCCCGGCCGCCGGCGGCAGCACCGCCGGCACGACGGTCCATCCGGTGGCGCCGCCGAGGAACATCCGCCCCACGCGTTCGACTCCGGTGATGTTCACTCCCGGCGCGTCGACCATCTCGCCTCCTCGGATCGGCGATGTGCGGGTGGAAGTACCACGCCCACCGATGACTCTTCCGGTCCCGGTACGTGTTTCGGCTGGCGGTTCCGTGAAGATCGGTTGAAGATTCGGAGGTGGGCATCGCAGGTGGCCCGGACCCGTACCGGCCGATCCTGCGGTGCCAGTTGCTCAACCGCCGTGGTGTTCGCCGTGGTCGGCCGGAACGGTGGAGGTCGGCACCGGACTCGGTCCCGGCGCCGGATCGGGATCCGAGCGGCCGGTCAGGGCCGGTCCGATCACGAACGCCGACAACGCGAACATCACCGCGAACACCACCAGGGCGATCGTTGGGGCCTTCCAGGTGGCGAACCGCCGATACAGTCGGCGCAGCAACGGAATCGAGAGCACCACCCCGAGGGCGAAGAACAACAGGTTGCCCCCGGCTCCGGTGACCAGCGCGGCGCCGGCGATCAGGCCCACGTGATGCAGCACGTGCGGCACGAGCCCCATCACCGCGCCGAGGGTCGCGGACACGGCGTTCCAGGCTGCGGCCAGCGGACGCTTGTGTGACGGCAGGGCCGCCGAGGGGATACTCGTGGCTTCGGCGGTGCCGGGACGGTCACCGGGAGGAGTTGTCATACGCAGGCTCCGTTGTCTCCAGGCGCTTCTTCAGGCGCGGTAGGACAGGGTCGTCATCATCCCGGCTTCCTGGTGGTAGGCGTTGTGGCAGTGCAGGGCCCACTGGCCGGGGTTGTCGGCGTCGAACTCGATCTCCACGGTCTGCATCGGGCGCACCGTCACGGTGTCCTTGCGGGCTCCGCCGTCGACCAGGGCGAAGGTGTGGCCGTGCAGGTGCATCGGATGGAACATGTCGGACATGTTCCGCAGCCGCATCCGCACCCGTTGTCCCTCGGCGACGGTCAGCGGCGCGGCGTCGGGGAAGGTGGCGCCGTTGAGCATCCACCGGTACGGCATCATCGTGCCGCCCATGTCGACGCTCAGGTAGTTGTCGTGGGAGCGTCGGGGCAGGCGAACCTGCTCGGCCGGGGACAGGTCGGTACCGAGCAGCACCAGTCGATCCAGCTCGTCGGGCCGGGTATCGGTGGTGGCTGTCCCGGCGGCGGTGCGCACAACGGCCACCGCATGACCGGGTTTGCCTTCGGCGTCGGCGAAGAGCGGGAACACCCCGTCGGCGAGGGTGACCAGCACATCCAACCGTTCGCCCATGCCGAGCAACACCGCGTCGGTGTCGACCGGTGTCACAGGAAAGGCGTCGCTGTGGGTGACGGTCATCGCATGTCCGCCGAGCCCGACGCGAAAGGCGGTGTCCGAGGCGGCATTGACCAGCCGGATCCGCACCCGCTGTCCCGGCGCGGCGGTCAAGGTCACCGGGTCGACAGGGGTGCGGCCGTTGAGCAGGTAGTACGGGTAGTTCACATCGCCGGCGCCGCCGAGCAGGTCCGAGCGCATGCTCTCTGCACCCATCATCGAGCCCATGTCGCCCATCGCGCCGTGGTCCATCATCGAGCCCATCCCACCCGTGCGGGGGGCGGGCCGGCCGGGGGCCGGCATGCCGAGCTCGCGGGCGACATCCTCGGGGGTTCGACCGGTGCCGTCGACCCAGTCGTCGAGCACGACGACCCATTCGTCGTCGTAACCGCCTGGCTCGGCCGGATCGTCGATCACCACCACTCCGTACAGTCCGCGGTCGAGTTGCAGCCCGCTGTGCGAGTGGTAGAAGTAGGTGCCTGGGTGCGGGGCGGTGAATTCGTACGTGAACGACTCCCCGGCCGTGATGGGCTGCTGCGTGAGTCCCGGGACCCCGTCCATGTCGTTGCTCATCGCGATGCCGTGGAAGTGGATGCTGGTGTCGACGTCGAGCCGATTGTCGACCTGCACTCGCAGCAGATCTCCGGCTCCGGCTCGCAGCAGCGGACCGGGCAACGAGTCACCGTATCCCCAGGTCGACACCACCGCACCGCCGAGTTCGACCTGCACCGGCCGCGCTGTCACCTGCGCGGCGACCACCGTCTGCCCTGCGGTACGGCGCTGGGCCTCGAGCCGGCGCACCACCTCGGCACTCGGCCCGACCGGATCTCCCGCCACACCGGGGCGGGCGCAGCCGGTCAGCCCACCGAGGGCCATCGCCCCGGCGGCTGCGGACGCACCGAGCAGAAACGAACGGCGGGACATCTGCATCACACGATCTCCTGGATCGACTGGCGACGACAACGCACGACACGGGGTCGGCGCCACTCACGGTTGGGGACGCAGGGCCCGACGCCGGGCCCGGTACTCCTCGGCGTCGATCTCGCCCCGGGCGAACCGGTCGTCGAGGACGCGCAGTGGATCCCCCGATGTCGGGCGCGGTGGCTTACCGGTGCGGAACACTGCGGCGATGCCGAAGACCACCAGGGCCCAGAAACCGATCATCACCAGCCCCATGACCATCCAGCCGGCCCAGCCCATCGCACCCGTACCCCACATCACGGCTGCTCCCTTCTCGAAAGTCTCGCATCCGAGTCTGGGTGCGTTACCCGACGCCGGGGGTGGGGGTTCGATGAAGGTTCGCTGAAGAACGTCGCCACCAGCCTGCTGCGACGGCCACGATAGGACCATGGCCTCCGGTTCCGATCAGCTCGTCCCTGTACCCGCCGCGACCGCACCGGGCCCCCCGACCGGTCTGCGGGCGCTGGTCGTCGAAGACGAAATGGCGCTGGCCACGGTGGTAGGCACCTACCTCGAACGCGCCGGCTTCGAGATCACGCTCGTACACGACGGGCTCGCTGCCGTCGAGCGTGCCCGCCAGGTCGATCCGGATGTCGTGGTGCTCGATCTGGGGTTGCCGCGTCTGGACGGGATCGAGGTGTGCCGGCAGCTGCGCACGTTCTCCGATGCCTATGTCGTGATGCTCACCGCCCGCGCCGACGAGATCGACACCCTCGTGGGGCTCTCGGTCGGCGCCGACGACTACATGACCAAACCCTTCAGCCCCCGCGAACTCATCGCCCGCATCCAGGCAATGCTGCGTCGCCCCCGGCCCTCGACCGGCGACAGCATTGCGTCTGCGTCGTCCGGCGCCGACACCGGCCGCCGTACCTTCGGATCATTGACCCTCGATGCCGCCGGACGCGAGGTGTGGGTCGACGGCGTCCCGATCGCATTGACCCGCACCGAATTCGACATCCTCGCTGCGCTGTCGGCGCACCCCCACGTCGTGTTCACCCGGGCGCAGCTCATCACCGCGGTGTGGGGGCCGAGCTGGGTCGGTGACGAACACCTGGTCGACGTGCACATCGGGCATCTGCGTCGCAAGCTCGGTGACGACGCCACCCGCGGGGTGTTCGTCCGCACCGTGCGTGGGGTCGGATACCGCATGGGAGCCGGGCAATGACGACCCCACCCGCGGCCGCAGGACGGAGGTCCGGGCGTCGCAGTGCAGGCTTCGGCAGCCGACTACTGGCCGCGCAAGCGATCGTCGTCGTCGGCGGCGCAATCAGCGCCTGGCTGGTGGCCGCCGCCGTCGCCCCGGGACTGTTCCACAATCACCTCCAGCAGGCCGGTATCGAGCACGTCTCGACCGAGGCGGCGCACGTCGAGGAGGCGTTCACTTCGGCGATGATCATCTCGTTGGCCATCGCGCTGGTGGTCTCGGCGCTGATGGCGCTGGCGGTGAGCTGGTATTTCACCCGCAGGGTGCAGCGCTCGGTCACCGGCGTGGCCACCTCGGCCACCGAGATCGCCGGCGGCCACTACGACGTGCGTCTGCCCGGCCCCGGTCTCGGCCACGAGTTCGACCAGCTCGCCGAAACATTCAACAAGCTCGCCGATCGGCTGGACTCGGTGGAAACCACCCGGCGGCGCATGCTCTCGGATCTCGCGCACGAGATGCGCACCCCGCTGGCCACACTCGATGCCCACATCGAGGCCCTCGAAGACGGCATCCGGGTTCCCGACGCCGAGACCCTCGCGGTCCTACGGTCGAGCACTGCCCGGCTCGGACGGCTTGCCGAGGACATGGGCGCCGTCTCCCGTGCCGAAGAAGGCCGGCTGTCCGTCACGCCCGCGCGCACCGACACCCGCTCCCTCGTCGACGCCGCCGTCCGCGTCGCCGCCGACCGCTACGCCGCCAAGGGCGTTGCGCTTGTCGAAGACGTCGAGCACCCCGACGCGGTCACGGCCGACCCGGATCGGATCGGGCAGGTGCTGGGCAATCTGCTCGACAACGCCCTGCGGCACACGCCGACCGGGGGCACGGTCACCCTCGCCGCCACCACCGTCGACAGCGACGTCGAGATCACCGTTACAGACACCGGCGACGGCATCGCCCCCGAACACCTGAGACACCTGTTCGACCGGTTCTACCGTGCCGACCCCTCCCGTCGCCGGCAAGAAGGGGGCAGCGGCATCGGGTTGACCATCGCCCGCGCCCTGGTCGAGGCCCACGGCGGTACGCTGACCGCCTCCAGCGGCGGACCCGGAACCGGCGCCCGATTCACCGTGCGCCTGCCCGCCACCGCCGCCGCAGGTGCCCGCAGCACCGCGCGCACCATCCCTGCCCGCGGTACCGCGCAGGCCGGCACCAGCGGACGGGGGCGGCGATGAGGAAGCTCTCGCTCGACGCGCTCGCCCGGCACCTGGCCGCGCATGCCGCCACCGCATCCAGCGGTCGAAGTGCCGAAACCGTTTACGGTGGGCACGACCATGTGCTGCGGCAGACTCTGATGGTGTTGCAGGCCGGGCAGTCCACGGCCGAGCACGTCGGTCCCGGTGAGGCAACGGTGTACATCCTGCGCGGGCGGTTGCGGGTCGTCGCCGACCAGGCGAGCTGGGACGGGCGCGGCGGGGACCTGATCGCCCTGCCCCGCACCCGGCACCGGATCGACGCCGTCGCCGACACGGTCGCGCTGCTCACCGTTGCCAGCTACTGACCTGCCGGGTGGTTCAGAGCCCGGCGCCGGGCCGCGGTGTGCTTGCCGGGGCCCGGCGGAACAACCAGGCCGCCACCGCGGTGAGCCCGACCAGCCACCCCAACGCGGCCAGCAGCGGGCCGGCGGTGTCGAAGCTGTCGGTCAGCCCGCCGTCGAGGATCATCCGGGTCGCGCCGTAGCCGGGCAGCAGCTGCGCCCACTGCGGCGGCTGCGGACGAAGCATCGGACTCTGCCCGATCCCCAGATCCAGGAAGGGCACCAAGAACGCGATGAACACGCCGCCGACCCGCCCGAACAGCGGCCCGAGGCACACGCCCACCAGCCCGTAGGTCCATGCCAGCAGTAGATTCCCGGCCGCGTACAGGCCCCACTGACGGGCATCGAACACCGCGGCGGTGACCAGCAACGACGAGGCGGTCACCACCATCGCCGCCACCGCGATCACCGTCAACCGGACCGCCAGCAGCACCCCGGCGCCGAAGCCGGCCAGCGACAGTCGCCGATCACCGCTGCGCGCATCGAGCACCACGAACAACCCGGCCAGCGCCGACAGCGACGCAATCGCGATCGGAGTCATGGTCCCGGCATGCACGTCCGGCAGCCAGAACACCTCCGTCACCGCCTGTCCGTCCTCGACCAGGGAGAACATTCCGAACTCGGGGACGGTCATCGCCTTCGACAAGGCGATGAACACGATCGGCACCACCACCAGCAGCACCCACAGCACCGGATTGCGGCGCCAGTCCCGCAATCCCATGGTCAGACCGACCGAGAACCGGTCCGCCCGCCCACCCCGGCCGGTGCGCTTGCGGTGCCCGTGCAATCCCCCGACGGTGGCGGTGACCACCATCGCCCCGAGCAGCAGCGCCCCGGCCATCCACACCAGTGCCCATCCCAGGTCCCCGACCTTCCCGCCGTGTCGGGAAGGCACATCCACCATCCACAGCGTCACGAAGTGGGTGGGAAATCCGCGGGTGGCCACCCGCTGCGCCGAGCCGATCGCCGGCCCGAAGAACACGTCGACGATCCAAACGAACAGGATCAGCACGGTGCCGTTGACCGGGTTGCGCACCAGTGCCCCGACCATCGCCCCGATGGCCAGATAGATCACCGCGAACATCATCGTGCCCACCGTCACCCGCACCGGAGCATCGATTCCGACCCGCACCGCCAGCGCCAGCAACGCCACCGCCGAGACCAGCACCGCCAACACCACTCCGGTACCGAGCCGGGCCAGCACCAGCCGCCGTGCCGTCAGGCCCGCCGACACCAGTCGACGGTCCGCCGCGCGGGCGGCATTGATCTGGAAGTACATCGCGATCCCGGCCAGGAAACCCGCCGCCCACCCGGCCGTCGCCGTTTCCACCGCCGGGCCGCTCGCACCCCCGAGCAGCCGGGCCGCATCGGCCATCGCGCCGGCCGCAACGATCACGAACACCACCGGCACAACCACCAGCACCAGCAGATTCACCGGGTTGCGGGCGTAGTCGGCCAGGAACCGGCCGCTCAGCGCCCGGACATCGTCGACCGCGGACCGCGCGGTGGGGGTGAGGATCATCGCGGCACCGTCCGCCCCTCCCGCAGATCGACGATGCGATCGAACCGTTGCTCGTCCGCCACGAAATGACTGATGATCAGCACCGAGCGACCCGCCTGCTGACGCTGCGCCACGATCTCCCAGAACCGCAGATAGGTGTCCCAGTCGAACCCGGCATACGGCTCGTCCAGCAACAACACCTCCGGATCGGCCAGCAGCGCCAGCCCCAGGTTCAGTTTCGCCAGCGTCCCGCCGGACAACCGGTCGGCACGGGTACCGGCGTAGCGGTCGAACCCCAACGCGGTGTACAGGCGGCCGCGGGAGAGGTGCGCGGCCTCCGGACTCATCCGGTACGCCCGTCCGAACAACTCGAAGTGCTCGTCGCAGGTGAGCCGGTCGTAGACCACCGGCTGCTGCGGGCAATAGCCCAGTCGCCGCGGACGACGCACACTGCCGGCATCGGCCCGCAGATCCCCGACGAGAATCTTCATCAGCGTCGATTTGCCCGAGCCGTTCTCCCCCACCAACCCCACCACCTCGCCGGGGTGCAACTCCAGTTCCGCCCCGCGCAGCACCGCGGTGCGGTGCCGCCGCGGCCACCAGCCACGACCGAAACTCTTCTCGACCCCCTCTGCCGTCAGCAGCGGGGCCTGGGTCGAACCACCCGATCCACCTACGGATTCCGCAGAACCAGCTTCGGGTGCAGACATCTCTCACCTCGGAGGCATGCGCGCGCCACCGGCGCCTTCTCCGACCGCGGTTGCGGCGGGTTCACCCACCGTAGGTGTCCACTTCTGTAGTCGGGCACGAAATCCCGTGAAGATCTGTTGAAGAAGCTCATCCGATACCGGTGCTGCCCACCGCTACCGGCTGGCGCCGAGCCGGGAATCCGACTCGGTCCGCTACGCAGGTGGGCTGCGACAAAGCTTCGCTAGGGCAGCAGGCCCTGCCGGCGGGCCTCGACGACGGCCTCGTGCCGGCTGCCCACCTCGAGCTTGCCCATCAGGTTGCGCATGTAGCTCTTGACGGTCTCCACGCTCAGCGCCAGCCGCTCGGCGATCTCGGCGTTGCGGCACCCGAGCGCCACGTACGCCAGCACGTCCCGCTCCCGCGCCGACAGCCGCACCGCCGGTGCCGCGTTCCCACCGGTCAGCGTCCGCAGCTTCTCCTCGACCTCCCGCAGGCGCGCTTCGATCGCCGGGTCGGACGTCTGTGCCGCGATCTCCCGCAGGGCCAGGTAGCTCTCGGTGATGCCCTCCGACACCGCCGCGGACACGACCGGCGGGGCCGCGGCGCGGGCGTTGTCGAGGAGGGCGACCCGCCGGTCCACCTCGTCACGGATCTCGATTTCGCGGGCGAGGGTGCGGGCCGACCGCAGCACCTGCTCGACGACGACGTCGCCGATGGGCAGGTTGGTGCGCAGGCCGCCGTACAGGGCGGCGCGGGTGCGGCGGCGCACCACCACCGGCACGGCGAGCAGCGACTCGATGCCCTCACCCGCGACCTCACGGTCGTACTCGTGGGAGATCTGGCGGGAGTTGAAGTAGTCCGACACCGCGCCGGGCCGCTGCTCGGCGACCACCTTGCCGCCGAGCCCGCACTCGGAGCTGATCACCAGGTCGCGGAGGATGCCGCTGCGCGTGCCGACGAACCCGGACAGGAGCATGTCCCCGCCGTGCACGGTGCCGCCGAACAGCACGGGCATCCCCGTGGAGGTCTGCAGCCGGCGCAGCTCGGCGCGCAGCGCGTCCTCGTCGCTCGGCCGCAGCTGCGCGTGCCGGCCCGGCCGCGTCGGCGCAGCAGTCGACGTCCCGAGCTTCTCCGACACAGAACTCACCGGAACCACCTCCGAGACCACGAATACCCACTTCGGAGGGTAGCGGGGGATCTCCCGTGACCCATAACCTCCACCCGTTCCGGTGTTGCAGCGATCACAATGGCGTACACCGACCGAGTGCCGAAGTTCCGGAGGTATCCGTGTCCACCCCGTCGTCCACCCTCACGTCCAGCTCCGCCGCCCGAACGGCGAACCACACCCCGCTCAGCCCGCTGCGGTTCCTCGAACGATCGTCGTCCGTGTTCCCGGATCGCACCGCGATCATCCACGGCGACCGCCGCTACACGTACGCGCAGTTCGCCGACGAGGCACAGCGCTTCGCACGGGTTCTGCGCAGCCGCATCCAGCCCGGCGACCGGGTGGCGTTCCTGGCGCCGAACGTGCCGGAACTTCTCATCGCGCACTTCGCGGTGCCGCTCGCCGGTGGCGTGCTCATCGCGCTGAACTCCCGGCTGGCCGGACCCGAGCTCGAGTACATCCTCGGTCACGCCGAAGCGTCGCTGCTGTTCGTCGACTCGGAGTTCGTCGGCTCGGTCGCGGGCGTCGCGGACAGCGTGCCGTCGCTGACCGAGGTCGTGGAGGTGCCGGATTCGACGGTTCCGTACCCGGACGTTCCGGCCGGGATCGTCACCGCCCGGTACGACGAGTTCCTCGCCGCCGCCGACGGCCTCGACGACACCCCGCTGCACTGGGGCGTCGACGACGAGGAACAGGTCATCACCCTGAACTACACGTCGGGCACCACCGGCAAGCCGAAGGGCGTGATGTACACGCATCGCGGCGCGTATCTCAATTCCTTCGGCGAGACGTTCCACAACGCGTTCGACGGGAAGACGCAGTACCTGTGGACCCTGCCGATGTTCCACTGCAACGGGTGGTGCACGCCGTGGGCGGTGACGGCGGCGGGCGGTACACACATCTGCCTGCGCGCCGTGCGGGCCGACGCCATCTGGGACGCAATCGACAACCTCGGGGTCACCAACCTGTGCGGCGCTCCGGCGGTGTGCTCGACCATCGCCGAAGCCCCGCAGGCCCACCGGTTGGACCGGCCGCTGCGGATCACCACGGCGGGCGCGCCGCCGTCGCCGACGGTGATCGCACAGCTCGAGAAGATCGGTGTGACCGTGGTGCACGTGTACGGCCTGACCGAGGTCTACGGGCCGTACACGATCTGCGAGTACCAGGACTCGTGGGACGACAAGCCCGCCGAGGAACGCGCGGCGCTGCTGTCGCGTCAGGGCGTGGGCATGCTGCAGGCGGAGAACGCGCGGGTCGTCGACGCGAACATGAACGACGTGCCCGCCGACGGGCAGACGATGGGCGAGATCGTGCTGCGCGGCAACAACGTCATGGCGGGCTACTTCAAGGATCCGGAAGCCACGGCGAAGGCGTTCGAGGGCGGCTGGTTCCACACCGGCGACCTGGGCGTGATGTACCCGGACGGCTACATCCAGCTCAAGGACCGCGCGAAGGACATCATCATCTCCGGGGGCGAGAACATCTCCACCGTGGAGGTCGAGCAGGCCATCGTGAGCCACCCGGCCGTGCTGGACGTCGCGGTGGTGGGCGTGCCCGACGAGAAGTGGGGCGAGCGGCCCAAGGCGTTCGTGATCCTGAAGAAGGACGAGACCGTCACGGCCGAGGAACTCATCTCCTACACCCGCACGTTGCTCGCCGGGTACAAGGTGCCGCGGGAGATCGTGTTCCCGCTGGATCTGCCGCGCACGCCGACCGGCAAGATCCTCAAGTTCGAGCTGCGGGCCGCGCACTCGCCGCAGGCCTGAGGCCGGCCGCGGCGCAAGGATCGGCGGCGCGGCCGTTTCGACTTCGATGCGGCGGATTGGATACTGACAACCATGGCACTCGGTCCCGACTCCACCCGCCGCATCGACGCGACCGGCCCCGATCCCGCCCAGTTCCGGGTGCACGTGGTGACGCAGGCGATCCGCCTGTTCTCCGAGTACGGCTACGAGTCGACCACCGTCGAGCAGATCGCGTCGGCCGCGGGGGTCTCGCGCCGGACCTTCTTCCGGCAGTTCCGCTCGAAGGAGGACGTGATCTTCGCCGATCACGAGTCGCTGCTCGAGCAGGTCGCGCGGTACCTGTCGGGGCATTTCGCGGATCCGTGGGCGGCCACCGCCGAGGCCGCGGAGCTGGTGTTCGGGCACTTCCGGGACAAGCGGGAGCTTGCGGTGTGGCGGTACCGGGTGGTGCAGCGGGTGCCCGCGCTGCGTGAGCGGGAGCTGGTCACGACGTACCGCTACGAGCGGCTGTTCACCGACTACCTGCGTTCCGCCGTGCCGTCGGAGTCGGGGGTGCGGATCGTCAGCTTCGCGGCCGCGATGACCGCGACGCACAACTTCCTGCTGCGCGCGATGATCCGCGGCGACGAGTCCGCGACGGCGGAGGAACTGCGCCGCGCGCTGCTCGAGGTGCGACGGTCGTTCGGTGTCGCACCGGGACAGGGCGGGGCCCCCGATGCCGCGCACGCCACCGGCGAGCGGGCGATCACGGTCGTGACCTATCCGCCGGGTACCCCGCCTGCGGAGGTCGCCCGTCGGGTGCAGGCGCAGCTCGAGGGGACACCGGACTGACGTCGCGGGGGACAACCGACCAGCACAGCCATTGACTTGGCACTGAGTGCCGTGCTTCACTTGATGCAATTTCATGACGTCGCGCGCCCTACGTCCGCTAGGGTGAAGGCGACACCAACTCAGATACTGGCACTGCGTGCCGATAGGAGTCCGCCGTCATGGCCTTCAACCCGGAGTTCGGTCTGTTCAAGCTGAACGAGGAGCACGACGAGCTTCGCGCCGCGATCCGCGCGCTGGCCGAGAAGGAGATCGCGCCCTTCGCCAAGGACGTCGACGAGAACTCCCGCTTCCCGCAGGAGGCGCTCGACGCCCTCAACAAGTCCGGCCTGAACGCGATCCACGTCCCCACGGAGTACGGCGGCGACGGCGCCGACTCCGTCGCCACCTGCATCGTCATCGAGGAGGTCGCGCGCGTCTGCGGTTCGTCCTCGCTGATCCCGGCCGTGAACAAGCTCGGCACCATGGGCCTGATCCTGTCCGGCTCCGAGGAGCTCAAGCAGAAGGTCCTGCCCGACCTGGTCAAGGGCGAGATGGCGTCGTACGCGCTGTCCGAGCGGGAGGCCGGCTCCGACGCCGCGGGCATGCGTACCCGTGCCAAGGCCGACGGCGACGACTGGATCCTCAACGGCTCGAAGTGCTGGATCACCAACGGCGGCAAGTCCAGCTGGTACACCGTCATGGCCGTGACCGACCCCGACAAGGGCGCCAACGGCATCTCCGCCTTCATGGTCCACAAGGACGACGAGGGCTTCGTGGTCGGTCCCAAGGAGAAGAAGCTCGGCATCAAGGGCTCCCCGACCGCCGAGCTGTACTTCGAGAACTGCCGCATCCCCGGCGACCGCATCATCGGCGAGCCCGGCACCGGCTTCAAGACCGCCCTCGCCACGCTGGACCACACCCGGCCCACCATCGGTGCGCAGGCCGTGGGCCTGGCCCAGGGCGCGCTCGACGCCGCGATCGCCTACACCAAGGACCGCAAGCAGTTCGGCAAGCCGATCTCCGACTTCCAGGGCGTGCAGTTCATGCTCGCCGACATGGCCATGAAGGTCGAGGCCGCACGCCTGATGGTGTACACCTCGGCGGCACGCGCCGAGCGCGGCGAGCCGAACCTCGGCTTCATCTCCTCCGCCGCCAAGTGCTTCGCGTCCGACGTCGCGATGGAGGTCACCACCGACGCCGTGCAGTTGTTCGGCGGCGCCGGATACACCACCGACTTCCCGGTCGAGCGCATGATGCGCGACGCCAAGATCACCCAGATCTACGAGGGCACCAACCAGATCCAGCGGGTCGTCATGTCCCGCGCGCTGCTGCGCTGACCCCGCGGCAGTAAGTTCACCCTGGTCCAACCTTCGTAACGAGGAGAATCCCCCGTGGCAGTGGAATTGATCGGCGTGGTCGGTGGCGGCACGATGGGTGCCGGCATCGCCGAGGTGTGCGCCAAGGCCGGCAGCGACGTCATCGTGCTCGAGACCAGCGAGGAATTCGCCGAGGCGGCACGCAAGCGTGTCGCCGGCTCGATCGGCAAGGGCGTCGCCCGCGGCAAGATCACGCAGGAGGAGGCCGACGCCGCCGTCGCGCGGGTCCGCGTCACCACCGACGTCACCGATCTCGCCGACCGTGATCTCGTCATCGAGGCGGCGCCCGAGATCGAGTCGCTCAAGGTCGACATCTTCACCAAGCTCGACGCGGTCGTGAAGCCGTCCGGCATCCTGGCGACCAACACCTCGTCGCTGCCGGTGATCAAGATGGCCCAGGCGACGTCGCGTCCGGGTCAGGTCGTGGGTGTGCACTTCTTCAACCCGGTGCCGGTGATGCCGCTGGTGGAGATCATCTCGGCGCTGACCACCGAGGAGGAGACGGCGAACGCCGTCTTCGACTACGTCAAGAACACCCTCGGCAAGACGACGGTCCGCGCCGGCGACCGCGCGGGCTTCATCGTCAACGCGCTGCTGATCCCGTACCTGACCTCCGCCGTGCGGATGCTCGAGTCGGGCTATGCGACGAAGGAAGACATCGACGCCGCGATGAAGGGCGGCTGCGGCTACCCGATGGGTCCGCTCACCCTCATCGACACCGTCGGCCTCGACGTCACGCTCAACGCCGCCCAGTCGCTGTACGACGAGTTCGCCGAGCCGCACTACGCGCCGCCGGCGCTGCTGCGCCGCATGGTCGACGCCGGCCGTCTCGGCCGCAAGACCGGCCAGGGCTTCTACAGCTACAACTGAGCCCCACACCGCGGACCCCCGTCGAGTTCTCGGCGGGGGT
This sequence comes from Rhodococcus sp. P14, assembly GCF_000256505.1. Taxonomy (NCBI): domain Bacteria; kingdom Bacillati; phylum Actinomycetota; class Actinomycetes; order Mycobacteriales; family Nocardiaceae; genus Rhodococcus; species Rhodococcus sp. P14. The sequence continues at coordinate 30,471 of NZ_AJFC01000128.1, forward strand.
CCGTGCCGTCGTCGTCCCCGCGCGGGGTGGTGCTGTATGCGCCCGTAAATGCCCGCGCGACAAGGTTTTGCGCGCGCAAGTGCACGGCCGGGCCTAGGCCGGCGGCGCCTCCTGCTGCGACCCGGCGATGCGGTCCTCCATGCGCCGGTGCAGGGCGCCGATCCGCGAGTCGAGGTCGCGGGCACGCTCGGCTGCCGCGCCCAGCTCGTCGAGCATCTCCGGCGGCAGGTGATCGGCGAATCCGGTGCGCAGCCGGGTCGCCACGAACTCCCACGATTCCATGATCCCGGTGCGGATCTGCACTTCGACGCGCACCGCGCGCACGCCGTCCGACCGTGCCACCGGAACCTCCACGACGAGGCACAGACCCCGGTATCCGTCGGGACCCGCGCGTCTGATGTAGTCCCGCGCCTCCACCACCCGCACGTCCCGCCGGACGGCGAGCAGATCCCGCAGCCGGTACACGTCGGCGTTCACTCCGCACGTGATGCGGATTCCGGCGAGCCCGGCCGACGGCGCGGCAGCGGCTGTCCACGACTCGACGTGTTCGACGGGGTCGTAGCCGTGACGATCGACGAACTCGTCCCGCACGATTCCGACCTTGGTCCGCAAGTCCTCCAGGGCGAACCCGCCGGACCTGCCGACACCGGCCGGATCCCGTCGGGGGCTGTCAGTCCGCTCGGGTCCGATCCCCGCCATCGCCAGCCTCCTCGACGCGCGTCGGCGACTCCACCGGCGGCCCCGCGCGACGACCGTCGCGCAGCACCTGCCGCAACGTCCGCGGCGATACGCCCGCCTCGCGGCGAGCCTTGCCGCGGGTGACGAGCACCCCGACGATCGCCACGATCCACACGGGATACTGCGCCAGCCAGGCGACCCGGAACGCCTCGAAGGTGTAACCACCGAGACGCTGCAGGATCACCCCCATCGCCTGGATCACCAGCAGGGACGCCAGGAATCCGCCGATGTTGACCATGCCCTGGGCGGTGCCGAGCGCGGTGCTCGGGTTGAATGTCCGCGCATAGTCGAATCCGATCATAGACCCGGGCCCGCCGACCGAGATGATCACGATCAGCAGGACGAGCAGCCACATCGGGGCCGGCGCCGGCAACAGCAGCACGATCGTCCACATCACCGCGTTGCTCACCATGATCGACAGCACCAGCCACGAGCGGTGCAGCGGGAAGCGGCCGCTGAGGATCCCGAGCACCGGGCCGGCCGCGATCGCCGACACCACGGAGAGGGTGAGCAGCGAACCGGCGGCGGCCGCGGACAGTCCCTGCGCCGACTGGAGATACGGCATGCCCCACAACAACGCGAACGTGGTGATGGAGAACTGGGTCCCCATGTGGGTGAAGAACCCGAGCCGCGTCCCCGGCCGGCGCCACACCACCCCGAGCTGCCCGAGCCCCTGCCGCATCCCCGCAGCCTGGGTCCGCACGACCACGCCGGGCGGTGCATCGCGCACCACGGCCACGGCGAGCACGCACGAGCACCCCCAGAGCGGCAGCGCTCGCGAAGGCCGCGCTCCACCCCGAACCGTTCAGGATCAGCACGAAGGGCAGCGCCGAGAGCACCTGTCCCAGCTGCCCGAGGATGCCCGTGAGCTGGGAGACCAGCGGCACCCGTCGCACGTCGAACCACACCGGCACCAGTCGGAGCACCGAGATGAACGTGAGCGCGTCGCCCGCGCCGACGAAGACTCGGGCCGCATAGGCGGCGGGCAGGGATTCGGTGAACGCCAGCACCAGCTGCGCCGACGCCATGATCGCCGCACCCGAGGCGATCATCACCCGGGAACCGAACCGGTCGAGCAACACCCCGGCCGGGATCTGCATGCTCGCGTACACCACGATCTGCAGGACCACGAATCCGGACAGCACGGCCGGAGTGATGTCGAAACGTTCGGTGGCGGCGAGACCGGACACGCCGAACGACGTGCGATGCATGACGGCCACGACATAGGCGAAGACACCCACGCCCCACACCCACCACACCCGTTTCATGATGAAACGACCCTACGCGGCGAGGCGTCTACCCGCCGGTAGTCACTCCCGGCCCCACGACACCCAGGTCGGGTCCGCGGCCCGCCCGCCCACGACGGTGTCGGCGAGGGCGTCGAGCCGGACGAGCTGCTCGTCGGTGAGCCGCACGTCGAGCGCCCCGGCGTTCTCGGTGACACGCACGGCGTAGCGGCTGCCCGGGATCGCGACCGACGACAACCCGAACTGCCGCGCCCTGGCGTCGAGCCACGCCAGCGCCACCTGGGCGACGGTCGCCTCCGCCTCGTCCGCGACCGCGCGCACCGCGGCGCGCACCTGCAGATTGGCAGGCAGCGCGTCGGCGTCGAACCGGGGGAAACGCCGGCGCAGATCCCGGTCGCCGATCTGTCCGGCGTCGAAGTCGTCGGTGAGCAGACCCCGGCTGACCGGGGAGTACGGCACGAATCCGATGCCCAGCTCGGCGGCCGTCGGCACGACGTTCTTCTCGACGTCCCGGGAGACGATGCTCCATTCGGACTGGATCGCGGCGATCGGGTGCACGGCGTGCGCGCGCCGCAACTCGTCGCCGGTGGCCTCGGACAGGCCGATGTGCCGGATCTTGCCCGCCTGCACCAGCTCGGCGAGGGCGCCGACGGTGTCCTCGATCGGGACGGTCGGGTCCACGCGGTGCAGGTAGTACAGGTCGACGCTGTCCACCCCGAGCCGGCTCAGGGACTGGTCGATCGCCCGCTTCGCGTATTCGGGGCGGCCGTCGATACCGCGGTTGCCGGTACCCAGCGCGCCGACCAGGCCGAATTTGGTGGCCACCTGCACCTCGTCGCCGCGATCCCTCAGCAGCTTCCCGACGACCCGCTCGCTGGTGCCGTCGCCGTAGACGTCGGCGGTGTCGACGAACGTGATGCCGAGATCGACCGCGTGATGCAGCGTGGCGAGGGCCTCGTCGAGGTCGACCGGGCCGTAGGCGGGCGAGACGGACATCGCGCCGTATCCCTGGGCACTGACGGTCAGGCCGGGCGCGAGGGCGACGGTGGGGACGGGCATGAATTCTCCAGTGCATGTCGGACGAGCGGGAGGCGCGCCGGGCGCGCCTGCTCGATCCTTCCGAACATCGGCATCCGGCGCACGTCCGGGAAACCCGGTGCCGTCGCCACCACCCGCCTACGCTGAATCCATGTCGTACGACTGGCTCGAATTGCAGCGCATCGCCCGGCAGGGTTTCGAGAACCGGCTCTCGGCGGTCACCGACTGGTCCGCCCCCACCCCCGACACCGAATGGGACGTCGCCACGCTGGTCCGGCATGTGGTGGACGAGCAACGGTGGGTGCCGCCCCTCCTCGCCGGAAAGACGATCGCCGAGGCGGAGGCCGACCTCGTCCCCCTCGGCGACGACCTGTCGGCCGAGTGGGACCGGCACGCGGTCGACGCGTCCGTCGCGTGGGCGTCCACCGATCCGGACAGACAGGTACACCTGTCGTACGGGATGGTCCCCGCGCGGGACTATCTGCGACAGCAGGTGGGCGACATCGCGATCCACACCTGGGATCTGGCGCGGGCCGTCGGCGCCGACGAGACCCTCGACCCCGACCTGGTGACGGCCGTCTGGGAGGACCTGCAGCCACAGCGCGAGATGCTGGGTGCGAGCGGGCTGTTCGCGCCGCCGGTGCCGATGCCCGACGACGCGCCCCTGCAGGACCGGTTGCTGGCGCTGACCGGGCGCGACCCCCGGCCGGGAGGAACGCGATGAGCAGGGCGACCGAGCCGGAGGCGAGCAGTGTGACCGAGCCGGAGGCGAGCAGTGTGACCGAGCCGGAGGCGAGCAGTGTGACCGAGCCGGAGGCGAGCAGTGTGACCGAGCCGGAGGCGAGCAGTGTGACCGAGCCGGACATCAAGCCCCGCAGCCGCGACGTCACCGACGGCCTCGAGAAGACCGCCGCACGCGGCATGCTCCGTGCGGTCGGCATGGGCGACGACGACTGGGACAAGCCGCAGATCGGGGTGGCCTCGTCGTGGAACGAGATCACCCCGTGCAACCTGTCGCTGGACCGGCTGGCGCAGGCGGTCAAGGACGGCGTGCACGCCGCCGGCGGCTACCCGCTCGAGTTCGGCACGATCTCCGTCTCCGACGGCATCTCGATGGGCCACGAGGGGATGCACTTCTCGCTGGTCTCACGCGAGGTGATCGCCGACAGCGTGGAGACCGTCATGCAGGCGGAGCGGCTCGACGGGTCGGTGCTGCTCGCCGGGTGCGACAAGTCCCTGCCCGGGATGCTGATGGCCGCCGCGCGTCTCGACCTGGCGGCCGTGTTCCTGTATGCGGGGTCGATCCTGCCGGGCGTCGCGAAGCTGTCCGACGGATCCGAACGCGACGTGACGATCATCGACGCCTTCGAGGCGGTCGGCGCGTGTGCCCGGGGGCTGATGAGCCGGGAGGACGTCGACGCGATCGAGCGGGCCATCTGCCCCGGCGAGGGCGCGTGCGGCGGCATGTACACGGCGAACACGATGGCCAGCGCGGCCGAGGCGCTCGGTATGTCGCTGCCGGGCAGCGCGGCGCCGCCGGCGACGGACCGCCGCCGCGACGGATATGCCCGCCGCAGCGGCCAGGCCGTGGTGAACCTGCTGCGCCGCGGCATCACCGCTTCCGACATCCTCACGAAGGAGGCGTTCGAAAATGCGATCGCCGTGGTGATGGCGTTCGGTGGGTCGACCAACGCGGTGCTGCATCTGCTGGCGATCGCGCACGAGACGCGGGTCGAGCTGACGCTGGACGATTTCTCCCGCATCGGTGCGCGCGTCCCGCACCTGGCCGACGTCAAGCCGTTCGGCCGGCACGTGATGCAGGACGTCGACCGCATCGGCGGCGTGCCGGTGATCATGAAGGCGCTGCTCGATGCGGGTCTGCTGCACGGTGACTGCCTCACCGTCACGGGGCGGACCGTCGCCGAGAACTTGGCCGAGATCGCCCCGCCCGATCCGGACGGCAAGGTGCTGCGCGCCCTGGGTGAGCCCATCCATCCCACGGGTGGCATCACGATCCTGAAGGGCAGTCTCGCCCCGGGCGGGGCGGTGGTGAAGTCCGCCGGTTTCGACGAGTCGGTGTTCGAGGGCACCGCCCGGGTCTTCGAGCGCGAGCGGGCGGCGATGGATGCCCTCGAGGACGGCACGATCACGGCGGGCGACGTGGTGGTGATCCGGTACGAGGGCCCGAAGGGTGGGCCGGGAATGCGGGAGATGCTCGCCATCACCGGCGCGATCAAGGGCGCCGGGCTCGGCAAGGACGTGCTGCTGCTCACCGACGGCCGGTTCTCCGGGGGCACGACGGGCCTGTGCGTCGGGCACGTGGCGCCGGAAGCCGTGGACGGCGGCCCGATCGCGTTCGTCCGCGACGGCGACCCGATCCGGCTCGACGTCGCGAACGGCACCCTGGACGTGCTGGTCGACGAGGACGAACTCGCGTCCCGCCGGCAGGGGGGGGAGCCGCTGCCTCCCCGCTACACGCGCGGGGTGCTGGCCAAGTACACGAAGCTGGTCGGTTCGGCGTCGGGCGGGGCGGTCTGCGGCTGACCCGATTCGCGGATCCGTCGGGACGGTGGAGAATCGGCCTGCGCGACGGCGCCCTACCGATCGAGGCCGAGGTCGACTTTCCGGCCGTCGAGCGCGCCCCGCAGGTTCGCCTGGTCGGCCAGGTCTTCGGCCAGGAATTCCCGGAGCAGGTCCACCGCCTGCACGATCTTCCGGCTGCGCAGCGAGTAGAAGACGTTGTTGCCGGAACGTCGCGCGTTCACGATCCCGCGCTCGCGGAGAACGGACAGGTGCTGGCTGGCGTTGGACTGGCTGAAGCCCAGCGCCTCGCACAGGTCACCGACGCTGAGTTCACCGTCCCGGAGTTCGTTGATGATGAGCAGTCGCTTGGGGTCGGCGATGGCCTTGCAGACTCGGGCGTGGAGTTCCTGCAACTGTGCCGCGATGTCTTGTTCCATCACTCCTCCGAGCGTCGGGTGCCGAGTATAGATGTGCCGGTCGGGCGGCAGCGGCGTCCCGGATCGCGGCCGGGGCGCGAGCGCGGCGAGCGTGATGGTGTCGTCGGCGGCCGTGCCGCTCAGTGGGCGGCCTTCAGGGAGGTCGAGGCCGCGCATTGGTTGCGGCCGACGTCGAGGACGTCGATCTCGTCGTCGGCGGGAGCGAGTTGTCCGGCGTTCACGCGGCGGATCGTCTCGTAGGTGTCCGGGGCGGCGGGCAGCGAGTTCACGATCTGCTCGACGAAGCGTTCGAGGGCGTGCTCGTTCAGCAGTGTGGCGGTGAAGATCTCTTCGAGCGTGGTGACGACCAGTCCGTCGGCGTTGATCTCCTCGTTGCTCGACCAGTGGGCCGGGGCGATCGTCGTTCGCGGGTCGAGGGGCCGCAGCCTGTCGTGCACGCTGCGGAACAGATCCCGCGCCAGCTCCTCGGCCCGGCCGGTCAGGTCGGGCCGGCCGAGGCCCCGGACGAAGACGGTGTCGCCGACGAGCAGGACCGATTCGCTGACCAGCAATGCCGTCGTGCCGGGAGTGTGGCCCGGCAGGTGCATGGTCATGGCCCGGACGGCGGCGGATCCCAGGTCGAGTTCGTCGCCCTCCTTCAGCGGCCGGTTGGGGAACGGGACGATGCCGCCGGCGTCCTCCGGCGGCAGGTGATACTCCGCATCGAGCCGGGCCGCCAGCGCCGGGCCACCACTGACGTGGTCCGCGTGCACGTGGGTGTCCACGACGTGCACGATCGAAACATCTTGCTTTCGAGCGAGTTCCAGGTATGCCTCGGTCGACCTGGCGGGGTCGACGACGATGCCGCGGCCGCCGGGCACGCCGACGAGGTACGACAGGCAGGCCTTCGCCGGGCGCTGGAACTGCCAGATGCGCACGTCGCCGGGCAGTCCGGTGATCTCGACGGGAACGAGGAGCCGGTTCCACGCGTCGGTACCGCCCTCGAGGGAACGGGTGCGCAGGCCCAGCGTCTCGAATTCCTCGGCGACCAGTTCGGAGCCGTTGCCCTGCCCGCAGACGACGACGGCACCCGACCGCGTGGCGGCGGCCTGTTCCTCGAGCTCTTCCATCACCCGATAGACCGGGACGTGGCGAGTGGGAACGGGCCGGGGTCCTTCGATCCTGCCGGCCCGGAAATCCTCGGTGCTGCGGATGTCGAGGATCTCGGGAACGGTGCCCGCCCGGAGCTCGAGAAACAGCTCCGAGGCGGTGACGGTATCGGCCACGTGTCCTCCCAGGGACGAAACGGGCGGGTGGTCCGCACACCGGGAGGGCGACTTTCCGAACCATCTTGCGGTATGCGCATACACGAATGTAGTGTCCTGGATCACATATCGCAACACTCCGCGCGAAGGCCGGACAAGGCCTCCCCGGCAACCACGAAAGGGGCCGGCGCATGTCGGACAACCCGCAGCGTGACGTCGACGACGAGAGCATGACGATCGTGGCCTGGAGCGGCGATCTGGACAGGATGTGGCCGGCGCTGATCCTGGGCTCCACCGGTGCCGCCTACGGAATGTCCACCACGATCTTCTTCACCTTCTGGGGACTGTTCCCCCTGGTGCGCGACGACGTCCGGATCACCGGGACCGACGCGATGACCAAGGCGCTGGCCGGCATGAACCGGCCCGGGATGCAGCACATGAAACTGTCCAAGCTCCACCTGGGTGGCGCCGGCCCGTGGATGATGAAAAAGCTTGCCCGCCAGAAGAATGTGGCCCATCCCGCCGAGCTGGTCGAGATGTGCACCGAGATGGGGGTGAACCTGTGGCCGTGCGAGATGAGCATGGACCTGCTCGGTGTGCGCCACGACCAGCTCATCGAGGGCGTCGGCGAGCCCGTCGGTGCAGCCACCGCCCTCTCCGCCATGAGCAGGTCCCAGATCAGCCTGTTCATCTGATCCGTTCCCGACACAGGAGCCGACCGTGGACTACCAGATCGACGTCGTCGTCGACGCCAAGGGGCAGAAGTGCCCGATGCCGGTGCTGCTCGCCTCGCGCGCGATCAAGAAGCTCGAGTCGGGGCAGATCCTGCTCGTCGAGGCCACCGACGGCGGATCGAGACGCGACATCCCCTCGTGGGCGAACGACACGGGAAACGAACTGCTGGACAACAACAGCGAAGACGGCATCCACCGCTACCTCATCCGGAAGAAGTGATTCGGTGCGCTACGGCTTCGCGATCGACCAGCGCACGTGCATCGGCTGCCACGCCTGCACGGTCGCCTGCAAGACTGAGCACGAGGTGCCGCTCGGCCAGTTCCGTACGTGGGTGAAGTACGTCGACTCCGGCGAGTTTCCGAACACCACAAGATCTTTCGGTGTCATGCGGTGCAACCACTGTACCGATGCGCCGTGCGTGAAGATCTGCCCCACCGGAGCCCTGTTCAAGCGCGACGACGGGATCGTCGACTTCGACAACGAGCGCTGCATCGGGTGCAAGAGCTGCATGCAGGCGTGCCCCTACGACGCGATCTACATCGATCAGGACACCCACACCGCGGCGAAGTGCAACATGTGCGCGCATCGTATCGACAACGAGATGGAGCCTGCCTGCGTCGTGGTGTGCCCCACCCACTCGATCTGGGTCGGTGACCTCGACGATCCGACGAGCGGCATCGCCACCCTGGTCAGCACGCAGCAGACCACCGTGCGTTCCCCGGAGCAGAACACCGGGCCGAACGTCTTCTATCTCGGTGCCGACCGGGCGGTCCTCGATCCGTTGGCCGCGCCGGTCGCCGACACCTACATCTGGGCGGAGCCGGACGCGCACCGCCGCGAGACCGCCGCCGACCTGCCCAGGGATCGCACGACCAAGGCGCGCACCACGCTGAACACGGCCCATCCGCGGCCGTGGGGATGGCGCGTGACGACCTACCTGTGGACCAAGGCCGTCGGAGCCGGCGCCCTCGCCGTCGCAGGGCTGGCCCACCTCCTCGGCATCGACCTGGGGTGGCTGGGCGACTACGCGGCCCCCGTGGTGGCCATGGCGGGCGCGGCGCTCACCGGAGTGCTGTTGATCTGGGACCTGAAGCGGCCCGAGCGTTTTCTCTACATCTTCCTCAAATCCAACTGGTCCTCGTGGCTCGTGTGGGGCGCGTACGCGCTGGCCGTCTTCGGCGGTGTCGCCGCCCTGTGGGTCCTCGCCAGCCTGCTCGAATCAAGCTGGACGACAACGGTACTCGCCTGGGCCGCCCTCGCCTCCGGCGCGCTCGTCGCCGGCTACACCGGGTTCCTCTTCGGGCAGGCCGAGGGGCGCGACCTGTGGCAGTCACCGCTGTTGTTCTGGCACCTGCTGGTCCAGGCCGCCATGGTCGGGACCGGGGCACTGCTCGTCCTCGCGCCGTTCGCGGGTCTCACCGACGGTGCGGTCGCCTTCCTCGTCCGCGTCTTCGTGATCTCGACCGTGCTGCATCTGCTGATGCTGGGCATCGAGTACTCCGGCAGGCATGCGAGCCGGCAGGCGACCGTCGCCGCGCACATCGTCACCCGAGGCCGCTACGCCCGGCTGTTCCGGCTGGGGGCGATCGCCCCGGCAGTGGTGGCGGCCGCGCTGGCCGCCCCGTCGTGGAACGGCTCCGCCGGTGCCGTCCTCCTGATTGCCGCCGGTCTGCTGACGCAGGTCGCGCTGCTGGCCTACGAGACGGTGTTCGTCCGGGCGGGTCAGGATCCGCCGCTGTCGTGAGGGGCCCACCGGGCACCCGCCCATCCATCCGAAGGGAACTGCCATGACTGCCGAGACGGAGCGCATCGCGGCCGAGCCGGAACACATCGCGGCCGAGCCGGTGCTGCCCGGTCAGCGCACGCACGAGCGGCTGCGGAACTTTCCTCCGGTCGAGAACTGGGACCATCACGTCGAATACGACGCCAAGGCCCACCCGCGTAAGGTTCCGCACGAGTACATGCTGGTGCCCACCACCTGCTTCAACTGCGAATCGGCATGCGGTCTGCTCGCGTACGTCGACAAGTCCGATCTGTCCATCAAGCGGCTCGAAGGGAACCCGGCCCATCCGGGCTCACGCGGGCGCAACTGCGCCAAAGGTCCCGCGACGATCAACCAGATCAACGACCCCGAGCGCATCCTGCACCCGCTCAAGCGCGTCGGTGCCCGCGGCAGTGGGCAGTGGGAGCGCATCGGCTGGGACGAGGCCCTCGACGACATCGCCGCCCGGATCCGGGCCGCCATCGTGGAGGACCGCCGGGACGAGGTCGTCTACCACGTGGGCCGGCCCGGCGAGGACGGCTTCGCCGAGCGGTTCCTGCTGGCGTGGGGCGTGGACGGGCACAACAGCCACACCAACATCTGCTCCGCCGGCGCCCGGCTGGGCTACTCCCTGTGGGGCGGCTACGACCGGCCCTCCCCGGACTACGCGAACGCCAGGGTCATCCTGCTGATCTCGAGCCACCTCGAGACCGGGCACTACTTCAACCCGCACGCGCAGCGGATCATGGAGGGCAAGATCCAGGGCGGCGCCAAGGTCGTCGTCCTGGATCCGCGGTTGTCGAACACCGCGTCGCACGCCGACCTGTGGATCGCCCCGTGGCCCGGCAGCGAGGCCGCGATCCTGCTGTCCGTCGCATCGCATCTGCTGCGCACCGACCGCATCGACCGGGCCTTCCTGCGTCGCTGGGTGAACTGGTCCACCTACATGAAGCACCGCCACCCCGAACTGCCCGCCGACGACTTCGACGCGTTCGTCGGCGCACTGACCGAGGACTACTCCGGGTACACCTTCGCCTACGCCGCACAGGAAGCGCAGGTTCCCGAGGCGCAGATCGCCGAGCTCGCCCGGATCGTCGCCACCGCCGGTTCGGCCCTGTCGGCGCACGTCTGGCGGGCGGCGACCGCCGGCAACCTCGGCGGGGGGCAGGTCTCGCGGGCCCTGTTCTTCCTCAACGTGCTCACCGGCAGCGTCGGCACCAAGGGGGGCACCAGCCCCAACGGCTGGGACAAGATCATCGCGCACGGCCCGAACGTGCCGCAGGGACACGAGTCCTGGAACGAGCTGCTCTGGCCCGCCGAGTTCCCCCTGTCGACCAACGAGATGTCGATCCTGCTGCCGCATCTGCTCCGGGACGGCCGCGGCACGCTGTCGATGTACTTCTCGCGCGTCTACAACCCGGTGTGGACCAACCCCGACGGCTTCAGCTGGCTGGAGGCTCTGACCGACGAATCGCTCGTGGGCTGCCACGTCGCGCTGACCCCCACGTGGTCCGAGACGGCCACCTTCGCCGACTACGTCCTGCCCATGGGCCACAGCACCGAGCGGCACGACACCCAGTCCTACGAGCAGTACGCCGGCAAGTGGCTCGGGTTCCGTCAGCCCGTCACCCGGGTGGCGCTCGAGCGCATGGGCCGGAGCGTGTCCGACTCCCGCGAGTCCAATCCGGGAGAGGTGTGGGAGGAGAACGAGTTCTGGTTCGAGCTGTCCTGGCGCATCGACCCCGACGGCAGCCTCGGGATCCGCAAGTTCTTCGAATCCCCCTACCGGCCCGGGGAGAAGGTCACCGTCGACGAGTACTACCGGTGGGTGTTCGAGAACAGCGTGCCGGGTCTGCCGAAGGCCGCAGCCGACCGAGGGCTCACCCCGCTGGAGTACATGCGCAGATACGGCGTCTTCGAGGTCGCCAAGGACACCTACCGACTCGACGAGCGGCCGCTGACGGCCGCCGAGACCGAGGGGGCGGACCCGGACGAGCACGGGGTCCTGCGCAAAGCCGTGACCCTGGACTCGACCCCACCTCTCGTCGGCGAGGCGGGTGCGGTCGGCGTCGTCCACGAGGACGGCAGCAGGACCGCGGGGTGGCTCACCCCGTCGCGCAAACTCGAGCTGTTCAGCGAGACCATGGTCGATTTCGGGTGGGAGGAGTACGCCACCCCGGGCTACATCGAGTCCCACGTCGGGCACCGCTCGATCGACCCGGCGAACAACGAGATCGTGCTCGTACCGACCTTCCGGTTGCCGACCCTGGTCCACACTCGCTCCGGGAACGCGAAGTACCTCAACGAGATCAGCAACACGCATCCACTGTGGACGAATCCCGCGGACGCCGCGCGCTTCGGCGTCGGCACGGGCGATCTGGTCCGGATCAACACCGAGATCGGGTACTTCGTGGCCCGGGTGTGGGCCACCGAGGCGATCCGCCCCGGCGTCCTCGCGCTCTCGCACCACATGGGCCGCTGGCGCACGTCCGAGAACGCCGGCTCCCGGTGGGCCATGGGCCTCGTCGATCTCGACAACGACGGAAACGGGGTGTGGCGGCTGCGCTACAAGCAGGGGGTACAGCCGTTCCGCAGCGACGATCCCGACAGCGAGCGGATCTACTGGGACGATCCCGGCGTGCATCAGAACCTCGCCTTCGCCGTGCACCCCGACCCCCTGTCGGGCATGCACTGCTGGCACCAGAAGGTGCGCGTGGAGAAGGCCCGCACCGACGACCGGTACGGCGACGTGGTGGTGGACACCCGGCGGTCCCGGGAGGTCTACCGCACCTGGATGGAGTGCACCCGGCCCGGGCCCAGCCGGTCCGGGCTGCGCCGCCCGGAGTTCCTGATGCGGCCGGTCAAACCCCGTCGGCGTGCCTTCCGCGCGCCCGGGGCGGAGGAGCGAGCATGAGTCTGCTGTCGCGGAGGACGTCCGGCCCGGCAGTCTCCGCGGCGGCGGTGCGGGCCGCGGTGGCCCGGGTCGAGGATCCCGAGTTGCATCTGCCGCTCGAGCAGGCCGGCATGCTCGGCGAGGTGCAGATCGATCGCTCCGGACTCGTCCGGGTGACCGTCCGGCTCACCACCGCCTCGTGTCCGATGCGGGCCACCCTCTCCGCCGACGTCGCCGCGGCCGCCGGGGCAGTCGCCGGCGTGACCGGCGTCGAGGTCGACTTCGCGACGATGAACGAAACCGAGCGGAGGCAACTCGCCGCCCGCTTGCGCGGCGCGAAACCCACGGACGCTCCCCCCTTCGGTCCGGATTCGCCGACCCGGGTGTACGCCGTGGCCTCCGGCAAGGGTGGTGTCGGCAAGTCGACGCTCACGGCCAACCTCGCGGTGGCGCTGGCCCAGCAGGGCAAGCGGGTCGGCGTTCTCGACGCCGACGTCTGGGGTTACTCCGTTCCGCATCTGTTCGGAGTGCGCCGCGCACCGGTCGCCTTGCACGGAACGATGCTGCCGGTCGAAGCCTTCGGCGTCGCTCTCATGTCGGTCGGGTTCTTCGTCCGCGACGACGAGCCGGTGGTCTGGCGCGGCCCCATGCTGCACAAGGCGATCGAACAGTTCCTGCGCGACGTGTACTGGGGTGAGCTCGACGTCCTGCTCGTCGACCTGCCCCCGGGCACCGGAGACGTCACCCTCTCGCTGCTCGAACTCGGGCCGGATGCGGCGCTCCTCGCCGTCACCACGCCGCAACCGGCGGCCCAGACCGTCGCCCAGCGGGTGGGCCGCATGGCGCGTGACCTGCGGATGCCGGTTGCCGGCGTCGTGGAGAACATGTCGGCCCTGGTGTGCTCGTCCTGCCAGGCGAGCACACCGCTGTTCGGTACCGGAGGCGGCGAGCGCCTGGCCCGGGCCATCGCGGCACCGCTCCTCGGGCAGGTGCCTCTCGACATCGAGCTACGCGCGGCGGGAGACAGTGGCGTCCCGGCCGTGGTGGCGACGCCGCACGCCCATTCCGTCTCGCAGATCCGGCAGATCGCCGCGGCCCTGCCGGCCCCGAGACGGAGCCTCGTCGGCCGGCCGCTACCGCTGTCGGTCCCGTAGCCGACGAGCCCGCGCCGGTACGTCAGATGGGGCGGTACCCCGCACCGACGCCGCCGCGGGCGTCGACGTCGCCGAGGATCGTGACGAAGTTGGTGCCCACCTCCGGGCCGATGCACGGGGTGAGCAGGTACGCGTTGACCATGGCGACGAGGGTCGTGCCGACGACCAGCGGGGCACCGGAGTCGCCCTCGACGACGCACACCTGCGTCCAGGTCTCTTGGGAGTTGAACACGTCGCCCCAGACGACACCGCAGGTGTTGCCGGTGGTGCGGCCCTCCTTGCACGCCACGTTGGGGAACCCCACGGGGGTGCCGACGCCGGTGATGGTGACGTTGCCGACCCGATTCACCGGTGCGACTCGGCCGCGGTCGAACTCGATGACCGAGTAGTCGAGCACCTCGTTGGTCCCGACGATCCGGCCGAGGACGCCGGCGCCGAGGTCCATCTCGGACTTCACGGTCGTCCCGGGTCCGCCGCAGTGTCCGGCGGTGAAGCCGACGAGCCGGCCGGCCCGGTCGTTGCCGATCGTGGCGAGCGTGCAGTCGAACAGATCCTCGGAACCGTTGCCGAGCGTGATGCCCGACCCGCCCCCGAGCGGAACCGGCGGCGCCGCGACCGCGACGCCCGTCCCACCTGCCAGCAGTGCAACACCTGCGACGATCGCCATCGCAACGCGCTTGAACATGAGCCCTCCCGCCCGGCCGGTTCCGGCCGCATCAGCGGGTCAGCCTACCCGGTCGAACCCGACCCCAGGCTCTCCAACGCCTTTCTGGCCTCCTCGAGTTCACGGCTGAGCTGCGCGACGCGTTCCTCCGCCGCCTGACGCGCCGCGTCGATCACCGACCGGACCGCTTCGAGGGCCGCCTCGTCGCCGAGTTCGAGCACGGCGCGCTCGACGGCGTCGGGGCTGACGGGATTGGCCTTGCTCAGACGTCTGGTGCCCTGCGCGACACCGACCGTCCACTCCTGCTCGGGATCGATCGTGATGGTGACGGTCACTCCGGGCTGCTTCTTGGCCCGGCGCGGCGCGGCCTTGGGCTTCGGGGTCGCGCCGGTCTGCGGTTCGGGTGCGGTGGGCGGCACGGCGGTGGTCTCCTTCGTGGCGGGCGGGGACGCCGGGGACGAGCTCGTCGGGGCGGGACCGCGGGCGGCCCCCGATGCCGCCGGCTGCGGCGCGGGGGTGCGCGGGGCGGTGGGGCGCGCGGCGGTGGGGCGCGGGGCGGTGGGGCGCGGGGTGGATCGATCCGCGGCCTTGCGGGCCGGCTCCTTCGTCAGGCGCAACTCCTCGGCCTCGAAGGGCAGTTCGTCGTCGACGCCCTTGGGCCGGACGGTGACGGTGCGGCCCGCCACCGACACAGCCCGGGCCGACGCGCCCGGCGCGATGCCCAGGCTCGGGATGCCCTCGATGAGATAGACGGTGGCACGGCGACCGTCCGCGACGGCGGAGGTCAGCTCGGCGAGCTGCTCGTCGGTGAGGTGATCCGGGCCGGTGGCGCCGGCTCGTCTGCGGGGCGGCATGCGCGTCCTTTCGTGCTGGGGGTGCAGGAGGCGCGATCACTGTCGCACACAGGTGCGACACTCTCGCGAATTCGTTGCGCACCCGAACTGTGGTGGGCGATGCTGGGTCGGCCGGTCACCTTCGGCGGCCGGGAAGGAGCGACGTGAGCGCGTCGGAGCAACCGGAGCTCGGGACCGAGCTCCTGCAGGCCGTGCAGGCCGAACTCGAACGGACCCTGCTCGGCGGCGAACGCCGCTACACCCAGGAGGAGAGCGCCGCCCTGGCCGGCGTGGACTTCGAACGCGCCCAACGGCTCTGGCAGGCGCTGGGATTCACCGTGGACCCGGACCCGGACGCGCGGACGTTCACGGACGGTGACGTCGCGGCTCTGCGCAACATCGACGCGATCGTGAGCAGCGGCGCCCTGCACCCCGACCTGGAGCTCGCGGCCGCGCGGTCGCTGGGGCAGTCCATGTCGCGACTGGCCGAGTGGGAGGTGACGTTGATGAACACCCACATCCTGGACCGGCTCGAGACCGAGTACACCGGAGCCACCCCGTCCGAGGAGGAGATCCGGTCGTTCGTCGACGGCCTGCTGCAACGGGTGCTGCCGCTCACCGAGAACCTGCAGCTGTACGTGTGGCGCCGGCACCTGGTGGCCACGACCGGGCGCAACGTGGTGCGGGCCGGGGGCGAGTCCGCCGGCCGGGTCCTGGTGGTCGGCTTCGCCGACATGGTGGGGTACACCCGCCTGACCCGTCGGATCGACGCCGACGAGCTCAACGATCTGCTCGAGGACTTCGAGTCGACCGCGACGGGCATCGTGACCCAGGGCGGCGGCTGGGTGATCAAGACCGTGGGCGACGAGGTGATGTTCGCCGCCGAGGATCCGGCGGACGCGGCGCGGATCGCGCTCGCGCTGCAGGAGTCGTCGACTTCGCGACCCGACGCCCCGGATCTGCGGGTGGGCATGGCGCAGGGGCCGGTCCTGGCCCGGTTCGGGGACATGTTCGGCTCGGCGGTCAACATCGCCGCGCGACTGACCGGCGCCGCACGACCGGGGACGGTGCTGGTCGATTCGACCCTCGCCGACGTGCTCGAAGGCGACAACCGTTTCCGGCTGCGTCCCCTGCGGGCGCTGCGGGTGAAGGACTTCCATCGGCTGCGCCCCTCGGTGCTGCGGCCGGCCCAGGGCTGAGCAGCGCCCCGATTCACGGCGGTGTGTCGTCGACGCACTGCTGGGGCGGACGCGCACGGGCCCTCACGGCCCCGATCCGCACGCACCCGTTGTGCACCGACGGCTGTCGAGGTAACCTCGGGTTAACAGTTACCAGTCGTCACACTAAAAGGTGGAGACATGACCGCATCGCTCACCCGCCCGTCGGAAGCCGAGAGCAAGGGCTTCGTCCCCGGCGTCCCGCTGTCCGAGCGCGAGGCGACCGCGCAGCGCCTGCTCGCCTCGTCGGCCCGCAAGTCCTACGACCCGACGGTGGAGGTCGACTGGGACGCCCCCGTCCCCACCGACAAGTACGGCATGACCCCCGAGTGGAGCACGCTGTACGGCACGGCACTGTGGGACGAGATGACCGAGGAACAGCGCATCGAACTGACCAAGCACGAGGCCGCGAGCGTCTCGAGCGTGGGCCTGTGGTTCGAGATCCTGCTCATGCAGATGCTGCTGCGCGACGTCTACAACCGTGACAAGCACTCCCGCCACGTGCAGTTCGCCCTCACCGAGGTCGCCGACGAGTGCCGCCACTCCGTCATGTTCGGCCGGGCCGGGGAACGCCTCGGCATGCCGGACTACGGCCCGGCCCGCTACATCCACCGCCTCGGCCGGGTGTGGGGCGGGTTCTTCCGGGGTGCCAACGCCTACGCGAGCGTCATGGCCGCGGAGGAGATCCTGGACATGATGCAGCGCGACTTCATGCGCGACGAACGCGTCCAGCCGGTCACCCGCACGGTCAGCAAGATCCACGTCCTCGAGGAGGCCCGGCACATCCGGTTCGCCCGCGAGGAGGTCGCGCGCCGGCTGGCCGGGGCGAGCCGCGCCCGCCTGCAGTTCGAGCGGATCAACACCGCGGTGACCGTGTACTTCGTGGTCAAGAGCATGATCCATCCCGACGTGTACAGCAACGCGGGACTCGACCGAGACCGCGCACTCGCCGAGGCCGCGAACAACACCCACTACCACGACCGCGTGCGCAAGTCCGGCGCCAAGCTCATGACGTTCCTCGACAGCGTCGGCCTGATCGGTGGGCCGTCGAAGATTCTCTACAAGAAGGTCCACCTGCTCTGAGCCGTCACCGGCGGGGTCGCGCGAGGTCGTGGGGTCTCGCGCGACCCGTCCGGTCGGGGTCGCCGGCACGCACCCTCATCCGGTCGGCCGCTCGAGATCGGCTCCCCCCCCCCCGGCG
>NZ_AJFC01000129.1:0-3165 GCF_000256505.1 Rhodococcus sp. P14
GGAACCGCAGTAGTTCCGCGTCGGGGTCGGCCGCGGTCCGCACCGCCTCGTACGGCAGCAGGAACTCGCCCAGTTCGGTGGAGTAGTACGCGGCGTCCGGGTGCACCGGATACTCGGCGAAACCCTCCGGCGCCGGATAGGCGTAGGAATAGAAGGCGCCTTCGTCCGCGCCCCCGGGCCAGAATCCGCAGCTGCTGAGCTCGTGCGAATAGGCCTCGGTCATCACCCAGTCGGCGCAGTTGGGGATGCCTCCGGGGTGCGGTGGCGCGGTGCGCCCGGAGAAGCGCGTGCAGGCGAGATCCATCGCGCCCCAGAAGAAGTGCACCGGACTGACCTTGCCGAGGAAGTCCCCTCGGAACTCGTGCAGGACGCGATCGGCCTCGAGCAGTTGCCGCCAGAAGAGGTGGGCCGCGTCGGGGTCGTACGTGTTGTGCTCGTGGTCCTGCACGAACGGAATCGCCGGATCCACCTCGTTCGGGGTGCCCTGGATCCGGGTGGCGATGCCCAACTCGTCCAGGGTGCCGAGAACGCGTCCGTGAAAATCCGCCACCGACTGCGCAGCGAGCGGGACGCAGCCGCTGCCACCGTCGCTCGAGCGGATGCGCAGGATGTGCTCGCAGAGGTCGAACTCGATGTCGAATACGTTGTGCCGGTAAGGAATCGACGAGGTCCCCAGCCCGCGAGGCGTGACGTACAGCGTCGCCTGCCACCAGTGGTTGACCATCGGCGCGTGAGCCAGCCGGATCTTGCCGACGATCTGCAACCACATGTGCAGGGTGTCCCGAGTCGCGGCCCAGTCGGCCGTGCGCAATCGCGGCCACGCCTCGCCCGGAACCGATGCCGATTCGTTCACCACGCCTCCCCGGTTCGGGAAACGACCCTACTCGGCCGGGCCGTCCGCCGGGCCTCCTCGACGGAATCCCGTCGCCGGCGCACCCGCTCCGGGAACGCGTATCCGGACAAGTGCTGCGCCGCCGTCGGCGGCGGCGCAGAATTCAGGTACGAACCGCGACTCCCGCCGGGGGCACCATGGCCACATCGTCCGACCTCCCCACGGTGGGGGTCGAAGAGGAATTCCTCCTCGTCGACGCGGAAACCGGAGAACCCGCCGTCAACAACTCCGACGTCGTCGAGCAGGCCCGCGCCCTCGGGGTGGAACTGCAGTACGAACTGGACCGGTGCCAGGTCGAAACGGCGTCAGGGGTCTGCCACGACGCCCACGAGCTGTACACCGACCTGTCCACCCGGCGATCCCTCGTCGCCGAGGCCGCCCGCCGTTGCGGTTCCCGGCTGGTGGCGGTGGGTGTCCCGGTCGTCGGGTCCCGGGAGCTTCCGGTCACGGAGAAGCCGCGGTACCTGCGGATGGAACGGCACTTCGGCATGCTGGCCCGCGAACAGGGCATCTGCGGCTGTCACGTGCACGTGGCCGTGCCGGACCGGGCGACCGCCGTGCAGGTGAGCAATCACCTCCGGCCGTGGCTGCCCACCTTGCTGTCGTTGTCGGCGAACTCCCCGATCCACCGGGGAGTCGACACCGGGTACGCGAGCTGGCGCTCGATCCTGTGGTCGCGCTGGCCGAGCGCCGGTCCACCACCGTACTTCTCGTCGGTGGAGGAGTACGACAGCACCGTCGCGGCCATGCTGGAGTGCGGCAGCATCCTCGACAAGGCGATGGTCTACTGGGACGTCCGTCCGTCGACCAATTTCCCCACCGTCGAGGTGCGGGTGTGCGACGTCCCCGTGACCGTCGCCGAGACGGTCCTCGTCGCCGTCCTCGTTCGCGCTCTGGTGCTCACGGCTCTGCGCGATCTCGAAGCGGGCCGCACCGCCGTGGCCTTCTCCTCCGAAGTACTGCGGGCCGCGTACTGGCGCGCGGCGCGCGACGGCCTGCCCGGCGACGGCATCGACCTGCCCTCGACCGCCCGCCGCCCGGCCGCGCACCTGCTCAGGGCGATGATCGAGCACGTCCGGCCGGCCCTCGAGGATCTCGGCAGCTACCAGCAGGCGCGTGAGGGTCTGCACGCCGTGCTCGGATGCGGAAACGGGGCCGTCCGGCAGCGACGGGTGTTCGCCGCCGGCGGCACCGCCCAGGACGTGATCGCCCGGCTGGCCGAACTGACGTCCGCCGGGTGCACCCACTGAGCCGCGGAACACACGCACCTATCCCTAGCTTTCCGGTCGGGAATTGGTTACGGTCTGCGCCGTGCTCCTGCTGACCCGTCGCCGCCACATCGACTTCGCCCGCACGGCGACGTCCACGTGTCCGTGCCCGTAGGCCCGTCTCTCCCCCGAACCGACTGTCGAGGAAGCACATTCATGACCACTGCTCCGTCCACCCACCTGCGCGCCGTCGTCGACACGAATCGTGAGGCGATCGCCGGCGACCCCACCCGGGCTCACGCCGTCTTCCGCGCCGAAGCGCACGGGCACGACGCCGTCGCCAGCACCGTCGCCCTCGGCAGGTTCAGCGTCGAGGTCGACGAACCGCCGGCTCTCGGCGGGGAGAACACCGCGCCGAACCCCGTCGAGTACTACCTCGCCTCGCTGCTGTCCTGCCAGGTGGTGACCTACCGCGTCTGGGCAGAGCAGCTCGGGATCCGCGTCGACGACATCTCGGCGCGCGCCGAAGGCGATCTGGACGTGCGCGGGTTCTTCGGCTTCGGCGACGTCCGCCCCGGATTCGGGGAGGTGCGGGTCGCCGTTACGCTGTCGGGACCGGAGCCGCGCGAACGCTACCTCGAACTGCAGGAAGCGGTGGACGCCCACTGCCCCGTCCTCGATCTGACGCGCAACCCGACCCCGGTGCGAACCGTGGTCGAGATCGCGTGAATTTCGGGGCGCACTGGTCGGCGTCCCGCGGAGCAGATAGTGTCGGGCGCGTGAGCCGGACACGAATTCAGGCAATGCCGGGGCCCTCCGCCCGCTGCCACGCCGTGCGCATGTGTATGTGCGGGTGTCCGGCCGTCTGACCGGCCGCACCCGATCCTCGCCCGTACCGGGCATCCCGAGTGTGCATCGACGTGGCGTCCCCGTGTCTCGTCCCGGGCGGGAACCGTCACGTCACCCCGAGACGATCGTCGACCGAACAACGGAGCAGCAACCCCATGAGCGAAATCCCCATCGATCCCGCAGCCTCCTGGAGCTTCGAGACCAAGCAGATCCACG
>NZ_AJFC01000130.1:0-44082 GCF_000256505.1 Rhodococcus sp. P14
AGACGCCCCATCGGGGTCCGGGCTCCGGCGACGATGACAGAACTGGTCACGATGGCTTCTCCGATCCTGTTGGCGAGCAGTGGTATTCGACTACGTTCTCAGACGAGCTCGTCGATGCGGACCTCGAGCGGCGCCGCGGTGGCCGCGAGGACCTCGTCGACGGTGACGCCGGGAGCGAGTTCGCGCAGCGCGAGGGTCCCGTCACCCACGACGTCGATCACCGCGAGATCGGTGATGATCCGGTCGACGACACCCTGACCGGTCAGGGGCAGCGAGCAGGTGTCGACGATCTTCGAATTGCCCTCGCGGTCGGTGTGTTCCATGACCACGATGACGCGGCTGGCACCGTGCACCAGGTCCATGGCGCCGCCCATGCCCTTGACCATCTTGCCGGGGACCATCCAGTTGGCCAGGTCACCCGTGCGGGAGACCTGCATGCCGCCGAGCACGGCGGTGTCGATGTGCCCGCCGCGGATCATCCCGAACGACAGTGCCGAATCGAAGAAGGCCGCACCGGGATTGACGGTCACCGTCTCCTTGCCCGCGTTGATCAGGTCCGGGTCGACGTTCTCCTCGGTGGGGTAGGGGCCGGTGCCGAGGATGCCGTTCTCCGAGTGCAGCGTCACGTGCACGTCCGGCGGGAGATGGCCGGGGATGAGCGTCGGCAGTCCGATGCCGAGATTGACGTACTCGCCGTCGATCATCTCCTCGGCCGCGCGGGCCGCCATCTGATCTCGGGTCCATCCTTTGGTGCCGGTCATCGTGCCGCCCCTTCCGTGGCCTGAACTGTCCGCTTCTCGATCCGCTTGACCTGCGGGCCGGTTTCGACGATGCGCTGCACGAAGATTCCCGGCAGGTGCACCTGGGCGGGATCGAGTTCGCCGGGCTCGACGAGTTCCTCGACCTGCGCGACGGTGACCTTGCCGGCCATCGCGGCCAGCGGATTGAAGTTCATCGCCGTCTTGTCGAAGATCAGGTTGCCCGCGGTGTCGCCCTTGACCGCGTGCACCAGTGCGAAGTCGGCGGTGATGCCCTGCTCCATCACGTACCGCTTGTCGCCGAAGGCCCGGGTCTCCTTCGGCGGGGACGCCACGGCCACCGAGCCGTCGACGTTGTACCGCCACGGCAGTCCGCCGTCCGCGACGGGGGTGCCGACGCCCGCGGGGGTGAAGAAGGCGGGGATGCCGGCGCCGCCGGCCCGCAGCCGCTCGGCGAGGGTGCCCTGCGGGGTGAGCTCGACCTCGAGCTCACCGGCGAGGTACTGACGGGCGAACTCCTTGTTCTCGCCGACGTAGGAGGCGGTCACCCGGCGGATCTGCCGACCGTTGAGCAGCAGGCCCAGGCCGTGGTCGTCGACGCCGCAGTTGTTGGAGAACACCTCCAGGTCGCCGACGCCGGACTCGACCAGCGCGCGGATCAGGGCGTCGGGGATGCCGCACAACCCGAACCCGCCGACGGCGATCGTCGCGCCGTCGGACACGTCCGCGACGGCCGCCGCGGGCGTACCGAACACTTTCGTTCCCATCAAGACCCCTCTCGAGAATTCGGTCCGTCCGGACCCGGTGCAGGATGTGTTCACTCAATGGACGAGCTCACATCGATCGCTTACCACTACAAACGCCAGGTACCCAGATTTCAAGACCTTGTCAGAGGCCCTTTCGAGATTGCTCGCCCATCGGAACGTCGTTACGGCTGGCGTTCACTGAGTGGACGTATCCTGGGGGCATGACGGACGAGCAGAGACCTCAGGTGATCGCGCGGGTCGGAGCACTCCTGCGGGCGATCGCCGGGCACGAACCGGTCGGATCGTCGACGTCCGACCTCGCGCGGGCGACGAGCCTCGCACGGCCGACGGTGCACCGCCTGCTGACCTCGCTCGCCGACGAGGGACTCGTCGACCGCGACCCGAAGACCGGCCGATGGTCGCTGGGACCCGAGCTCTACCTCCTCGGTTCGCTGGCGGCCGGCCGGTACGACATCACCGACCTCGCCCGCGACGTCCTGCGCGACCTCGCGCGGGAGACCGGTGAGAGCGCCTTCCTGTCCGCCCGGCGCGGGGACGAGACCGTGTGCCTCGCCAGTGAGGAGGGCAGCTTTCCGCTGCGCTCCCACGTCCTGCACGTCGGCATCCGGCTGCCGCTCGGGGTCGCGTCCGCGGGCCTGGTCATCCTGTCCCATCTCTCGGACCGCGACATCGACGAGTACCTGTCCCGCACCGACCTGACCGCGGGGTGGGGACCGGACCACACCCGGCACGCGGTGGAGGAACGGATCGCCGCGACGCGCCTGGCCGGCTACTCCACCAATCCCGCCCTGCTCGTGGAGGGAAGCTGGGGGATGGGGGCTGCCGTCTTCGACCATCGGGACGCACCGGCCTGGGCGCTGAGTATCACCGGGGTCGAGAGCCGTTTCCGCGAGGATCGCCGCCCCGAACTCGGGGAACTGCTGCTTCGGCAGGCGCACCGGCTCACCCAGTTGCTGCGCCACCGCCCCCGGCGAACGGGCTAGGACCGTCCGGCGAGGGCCTCGCGGGCCATCTCGGCCAGCTGCGCCGGCCGCCGGGCGAGGGCGTCGACGTCTATGTCCTGACCGCCCATCGTCCCGGCGCGGAACCTCGCCGCCACACCCTCCGCAATGGCGGCGAGCTTCCACAGCGCGAAGGCCTGGTGGTAGCGCAGGTCGTCGAGATCGCGCCCGGTCGTGTCGGCATACCGCGCGGCGACCGTGTCGACGTCGAGGAAACCCTCGGCGGGATCGGGTGCCCAGCCGATCACGTCGGCCGAGGCCCAGGTGGCGGTGAGCCACCCGAGGTCGGCCATGACGTCGCCGACGGTCCACAGTTCCCAGTCGAGAACCGCCCGGACCTCACCGTCGGGCCCGATCAGCAGGTTGCCCGGCCGGAAGTCGCCGTGCACCAACCCGGTCCACCGTTCGGCGGGCAGGTTCCGGGCCAGGAGGTCGTGGACGTCCCACACGGGACCGGGACCGACACCGCCGTCGGCGAGCTGACGGCTCCAGCGCCGCAACTGGCGCTCGAGGTAGCTGCCGGGTCTGCGCATCTGCGCCGGCGGTCCGGTCGTGGTGTCCACCGCGTGGATCTTCGCGAGGGTGTCCACGATGCTGTAGGAGGCGGCCCGCCGGTGCTGCCGGGGGAGCGCGGCGACCGTCTCGGCATCGTCGAGGACGATGCCGTCGACATGCGTCATGACGTAGAAGTCCGCGCCCGTCACCGCGTGGTCGGTGCAGTAGCCCAGTACCGGCGGTACCGGCACCGGGCCGCCGGCGAGCAGGTCGAGGATGCGCCACTCCCGCACGACGTCGTGGGCGGAGGAGAGCAGCGTCCCGGTCGGCGGCCGGCGCAGGACCCACCGCGTCCCCGCGTCGTCACGGACCCGGTAGGTCAGATTGGACCGGCCTCCGGTGATCAGTTCGAAGTGCAGCGGCGGTGCGACCGCCGGGAGGTTCTCGACGAACCACGCGGTGACGCGCGCGGCGTCGATCCCGATCGGCTCGCTCGCGGCATTCGACTGGGCCATCGCGCTCTGCTCTCGGTGGAAAGTCGTGTGTGCGGATCCTTCATGCCTACCCGCCCCGCGCACCGATCGGTGCGTGCCGTGCCGGGCGGGCCGAAAGTTCCGGAACGCCGTCCACGGGGATGGGATCTCGGCGACCGTGCGAGTATGAGGCCCGTGAATGTCCTCACCAGAAACCACGTACGCGTCACCGGCCGGGCCGGCGCGCCCGTCGTGGTGCTGGCACACGGGTTCGGTTGCGACCAGAACCTGTGGCGACTGGTGGTGCCGGCCTTGGAACGCGACTTCACCGTGGTGCTGTTCGACCACGTGGGCGCGGGCCGATCGGATCTGTCGGCGTGGAGCGCGGAGCGGTACTCGGATCTCGACGGCTACGCCGACGACGTGCTGGCGGTGTGCCGGACGCTGGATCTCGGACCGGTCGTCTTCGTCGGGCATTCGGTGAGCGCGATGATGGGGGTGCTCGCCGCCGCGCGCGACCCCGGCGCGTTCGCCGGGCTGGTGCTGCTCGCCCCGTCGCCGTGCTTCGTCGACGATCCGTCCACCGGATATCGGGGCGGGTTCAGCGTCGCCGACATCGACGAGCTGCTCGAGTCGCTGGAGGCGAACTACCTGGGCTGGTCGGGTGCGATGGCGCCCGCCATCATGGGCAATCCGGAACGTCCCGAACTCGGCGAGGAACTGACCGCCGCCTTCTGCCGCACCGATCCGGCCATCGCCCGGGTCTTCGCCCGCGTGACCTTCCTCTCCGACAACCGGGCGGACCTGGCGAACGTGAGTGTTCCGACCGTGGTGGCCCAGTGCTCCCGCGACGCGATCGCCCCGCCGGAGGTGGGTGCGTTCGTCCACGCGCAGATTCCGGGAAGCCAGTTGGTGACGTTGGACGCCACGGGGCACTGCCCGCAGCTCAGTGCCCCGGACGAGACCGTGGCCACGATCGCCGCCTTCGCTGGTTCGGTGGGCTGATGATCCCGGCCCGGGAGACGGACGACGGCCGGAACCCGGGCGCCGGGGCGACGGCGGGCGAGGATCGCGAGATGCGCGCCGCGCTGGCCGAGGACAGCGCCGAGAGCCTGTACGAGAACGCGCCCTGCGGCTACCTGTCCACCCTGCCGGACGGGCGGATCGCGAAGATCAACGCGACTCTGCTGCAGTGGCTGGGACTCCGGCGCGACGACGTGGTGGGCCGGCGGTACTTCTCCGACCTGCTCACGGTCGGTGGCCGCCTCTACCACGAGACCCACTTCGCCCCGCTGCTGCGCATGCAGGGGGAAATCAGCGGCATCGCACTGGAATTGAGGGCGGCCGACGGCACCCGCCTGCCCGTCCTGGTCACGTCGGTGGTCCGGTACGACAGCGGCGGGCAGCCCCTGCTGATCCGCACCACCGTCTTCGACGCCCGGGAGCGCCGGGCGTACGAGACCGAACTGCTGCGCGCTCGCCGGGAGGCCGAGGACGAACGACGACGCCTGCAGCGGCTGACCCGCACCCTCCAGGCGACGTTGCTGCCACCCGACCTGCCCGAGGTGCCCGGTCTCGATGTCGCCGCGCACTACCACATCGCCTCTCCGGACGAGGTCGGCGGCGACTTCTACGACCTGTTCCCGCTCGGTGCCGGCACCTGGGGCCTGTTCCTCGGCGACGTGTGCGGTAAGGGGGCGGCCGCGGCGGTGATGACCTCCGTCGCGCGCTACACCGTGCGTGCCGCGGCCGTCTACGCCTCCGGCCCGGCGGCGGTCCTGGCCGACCTGAACACCGTCCTCGTCGATCGGTACCGCATGCACGATCCGCGGTTCTGCACCGTCGTGTTCGGGATGCTCACCCCCGACGCGTCGCCGGGTAGCTTCCGCGTCACCCTGGCGTCGGGTGGGCACCCGCCGGCTCTGTTGCTGCGCGCCGACGGCAGCGCCGACTACGTGCCCATTCCGGGTGGTCAGCTCATCGGGTTGCTGCCGCGGGCCCACATCGCCAGCGCCGTCGTCCGGCTGGATCCCGGGGACACCCTGGTGCTCTACACCGACGGTCTCACCGAGGCCCGCACCGCTCCGGGCGCCGACGAGCGCTTCGGCGAGCAGGCTCTGCTCGACTTCGCCCGGAGGCTGGGTCCGGTCACCGCCGCGGAGGCCGTCGCCGCCGTCCGCGACCTCCTCGACACCCTCGGCACCGGGGTGGAGGACGACACGGCCGTCCTCGCCGTCCACGCGCCGCGCCGCAGCGTCGGGTCCTGACCCGGGTTCCCGGTCACACGGGGCTGCCGGAAGCGATTGACATCACACCGTCCCCGGCGCACACTATGCAAGCGCTCAGCAACTTGAATCTGACGTCAAGTTATGTGACTCCCTGCTGTGAAGGAGCACCGGATGACCGACGCACCCGCCGCGACGACCCGCGGCGTGGCCACCACCGACGACCTGGTCCTCGCCGAGCGGCGCGGACCGGTCGTCCTGCTCACCCTCAACCGGCCGGTCAAGCTCAACGCCTGGAGCAACGCCCTCGAGGACCGCTACTTCGACCTGCTCGAGCAGGCGGACGACGACCCGCAGGTCCGGGCCGTCGTCGTCACCGGCGCCGGCCGCGGATTCTGCTCCGGTGCCGACCTCGACGACCTGCGCCACGTCGCCGACGCCACGGACGACGACCTGGTGCGCCCGCGCCCGCGCGACTTCCCGCTGCGCGTCCGCAAGCCGATCGTCGCCGCGATCCGCGGCCCCGTCGCGGGACTCGGCCTGGTCGAGGCCCTCTACTGCGACGTCCGCTTCGGCGACGCGACCACCCGCTTCACCACCGCGTTCGCGCGCCGCGGACTCATCGCCGAATACGGCGTCACCTGGCTGCTGCCCCGCGTCGTCGGCCACAGCCGCGCCGCGGACCTGCTGCTGTCGAGCCGCATGATCGACGCCGGCGAGGCCCACCGGATCGGCCTGCTCGACCACCTGGTCACCACCGGCAGCGTGGTCGACGCGGCCGTCGCGTACGCGACCGACCTCGCTGTCCACTGCTCACCGCGGTCGATGGCGACGATCAAGACGCAACTGCGCGACGACGCAGACCGGTCCTACCCGGACGCCGTGGCCGGCGCGGACCGCCTGATGGTCGAAGCCTTCCGCGGTCCCGACGTCGCCGAGGGCGTCGCCAGCCACCTCGAGCGGCGCGCCCCCGAGTTCGCCGCACTGCCCGGGAGTGCCCATGCCACTGCGTGAAACCGTCGGCATCGACCCGGACGCGATCCAGCGCTGGCTGGGCGATCTCGGCATCGAGCACACCGCACCGCTGACCTTCGATCGCATCGGCCTCGGGCAGTCGAACCTGACCTACCTCGTGCAGGACGGCGACGGGCGCCGGTGGGTGCTGCGGCGACCACCGCTCGGGCATCTGCTGGCGTCCGCGCACGACGTCGCGCGCGAGGCCCGCATCCTCTCGGCACTCGAGTCCACCGACGTGCCGACACCGACCGTGTTCGGGCTCACCGACGATCCGGCGATCAGCGACGTGCCGATGGTGCTCATGGAGTACGTCGACGGACAGGTGGTGGACCGGATGTCCGTCGCCGAATCCCTGACGCCGGAGCGCCGCCGCCGGATCGGGTTGTCGCTCGCGCGGACGCTCGGCCGCATCCATGCCGTGGACCTCGACAGCACGGGCCTCGCCGCCCTGGCCCGCCCCAAACCGTATGCCGAGCGGCAGTTGCACCGCTGGGCCGGACAGTGGGAGAAGTCGAAGACCCGCGAGCTGCCCGAACTCGACGACCTGACCCGCCGGCTCCTGGCCGCGGTGCCCCCGCAGCACGAAACCACCCTGGTGCACGGCGATTTCCACCTCCGCAACGTCATCACCTCGTACGACGGCGGTGACGTCGTCGCGGCGCTGGACTGGGAGCTGTCCACCGTCGGCGACCCGCTCGCCGACGTCGGGTCGCTGTTCGCCTACTGGCCCGAGCCCGGGGAGGACACCGGCGGCGACTTCCCCGCCTCCACCCTCGAGGGCTTCCCCAGCCGCGCCGAACTCGCCGCCGTCTACCTGGACGAGACGGGCCGCGACCCGGCGGCACTGCAGTTCTGGCACGCGCTCGGATTGTGGAAGGTGGCAGTGATCGCGGAAGGCGTGATGCGTCGCGCGCTCGACGAACCGCAGAACAAGGCCGCGGCCGGCACTCCCACGATCGAACGCATCGACGCCCTGGTCCACAAGGCCCGCGAGATCGCCGACGACGCCGGCATCTGACGCCCCGACCCCTCGACACGCAGGAGACGACGATGTCCCCCGACGAGCAGACGACCGCACGCGACCTCTCCGCGCGTGTGAAGACGCTTCTGTCCGAACATGATCCGCGCACGACCCAGTCCGAGGACTTCCTCGGTGCACGATTCGACGCCGGTCTCGCCTGGGTGCACTTCCCGCCGGGCCACGGCGGTCTCGGCCTGCCGCAGAGCCATCAGGCGCAGGTCGAGGCCGAACTGGCCGCCGCCGGCGCGCCCCGGCCCGCCGCCGGCCGCAACGGCATCGGCCTGGGCATGGCCGCCCCCACCATTGCCGCCTTCGGCACCGAGGAGCAGAAGAGCCGGTTCCTGCGCCCGATCTACACCGGACAGCACATCTACTGCCAGCTGTTCAGCGAGCCCGGCGCCGGCTCCGACCTGGCCGCCGTCGCGACCCGCGCCGTCCGCGACGGTGCCGACTGGATCGTCGACGGCCAGAAGGTGTGGACCTCCGGCGCACAGAACGCGCAGATGGCGATCCTGGTGGCCCGCACCGATCCGTCCGTGCCCAAACACGCAGGGCTGACGTACTTCCTGCTCGACATGAACGATCCCGGCGTCGACGTGCGGCCGCTGCGGCAGATCACCGGTGAGGCCGAGTTCAACGAGGTGTTCCTCACCGGAGTGCGGGTACCCGATGCCGACCGGCTCGGCGACGAAGGGCAGGGCTGGCGCGTCGCCACCACCACCCTCAACAACGAACGCGTCGCGATCGGCTCCGGCGCACCCCGCGAGGGCGGCATGATCGGCAAGGTCACCGAGGCCTGGCGCGAGCGCCCCGAGGTGCGCGACCCGGCGCGGCACGACGAGCTGATGCGGCTGTGGGTCGAGGCAGAGGTGACCCGGTTGACCGGGGAACGCCTGCGTCAGCAACTCGCCGCGGGCCAGCCCGGCCCGGAGGGCTCCGGCATGAAACTCGCGTTCGCCCGGCTCGCCCAGACGATCTCCGGCTTCGAGGTGGAACTGCACGGCGAGCAGGGCCTGCGCTACGACGACTGGACCCTGCGCCGGCCCGAATCGGTGGACTTCACCGGCCGCGAACCCGGATACCGGTACCTGCGCGCCAAGGGCAACTCGATCGAGGGCGGCACGTCGGAGATCCTGCGCAACGTCGTCGCCGAGCGGGTGCTCGGGCTGCCGCCGGAACACCGTGTGGACAAGGACATTCCGTGGAAGGACATGGCGCGATGACCGACCTGCTGTACTCCGACACCGAGGACGCCCTGCGCGACAGCGTCCGTCGCATGCTCACCGAACGCTGCCCTGCGTCCGTCGTGACGACCGCGTACGACGCTGCGCCCGCTGACTTCTCGGGCGTGTGGAAGACCGTGGCCGCCGAACTCGGACTGGCCGGACTGCTGGTCCCCGAATCTCTCGGCGGCGCCGGCGCGAGCACCCGCGAGGCCGCGGTCGTCATGGAGGAGATCGGCCGGGCCGCCGCCCCGGTGCCGTATCTGTCGAGCGCGGTGCTCGCCACCGTCGCGCTGCTGCGTGCCGGCGACACCGGGACCGTGCCGGACCTGGCGGCCGGTGCCGTCACCGGCGCCCTCGCGGTCCCGCTGTCGACGGGGCCGGACGCCGCGATCACCGGGGTGCGTCGCACCGGCGACGGCCTGACCGGCCGGGTCACCAGCGTTGCCGGAGCACACGAGGCCGACGTGCTCGTCGTCCCCGTCGCGGGCGCCGACGGCCTCGAACTGCACACCGTCCGGTCGGACGCCGCCGGCGTCACCGTGACCCCCGTGCTGTCCCTGGACATGACCCGGCCGATCGCCGACATCGAGTTCACCGGGGCCGCCTCCACCCGCGTCGACGACGGCGACGCGGCAGCGGCGGTGGCCGAGGCGCTCCGGTGCGGGGCGGTGCTGCTCGCCTCCGAGCAGCTCGGGGTGGCCCAGTGGTGCCTCGAGACGACCGTCGCCTACGTCAAGGAGCGCCGCCAGTTCGGTCGCGCCGTCGGCTCGTACCAGGCGATCAAGCACCGGCTCGCCGACCTGTGGCTCGAGGTGGGCGCGGCGCAGTCGGCCGCCCGGTACGCAGCCGACGCGTACGCGCGCGGCGACGACGACACCGCGATCGCGACCGCCGTCGCCCAGTCGTACTGCAGCGACGTCGCGGTGCACGCCGCCGAGGAGTGCATCCAGTTGCACGGCGGCATCGGAATGACCTGGGAGTACCCGGCGCACCTCTACCTCAAGCGGGCCAAGGCCGATCAGCTCGCGCTCGGCGTCCCGTCCCGGCACCGGGCCCGCCTGGCCGAGCTCGTCGACCTTCCGGTTGCATGAACTCGACTGCGCTGCAACAACACACGAGAGGACAGGTGTCGCGACGATGAGCTGGTACGACGACAGGCCCTGGATGGCGCAGTACGATCCCCGCGTAGCCGAGGCCGGGCCCGTCCCTCGGCGGACCGCCCTCGAGGTGTTCGCGGACGCCGTCGCCACGGCGCCGGACGGGCCGGCGATCACGTATCTCGGTGCGACGCTGACGTATCGGGAGGTCGACGAGCTCAGCGACGGGGTGGCGGCGTACCTGCTCGCGCAGGGATTCCGCAAGGGTGACCGGCTCGCCGTGTACCTGCAGAACGTGCCGCAGTTCGTCCTCGCGCTGTTCGGTGCGTGGAAGGCCGGCGGCGCGGTGGTGCCGCTGAACCCGATGTACAAGGACGAGCTCGACCACATCCTCACCGACGCAGGCGTCGTCGCCGTCGTGTGCGGTGAACAGGCGTGGGCGGACCGGGTGGCCGAGCGGGCCACCGGGGCGGGCGTGACGATCGCGTTGACGGCGAGCGAGCTGGACCTGCAGACCTCGAACGACGAGCGGCTCTTCACCGGTGTCGAGCGCCGCCGGACCCCGGGTGTCCCCGACCTGCTCGAGGTCGCCCGCGAGTGGGCCGGCCGCCCCGTCCCCGACCCGGGCCTGGTCCCCGACGACATCGCGCTCGTCTCCTACACCTCCGGGACGAGCGGACTGCCCAAGGGCGCCACCAACACCCACGCGAACCTCACCGTCAACTGCGTTCTGCTGCGTCTGTACGACGAGATCCCGGCGGGTTCGCCGATCTTCGCGCTCGCGCCGCTGTTCCACATCACCGGGATGGTCGTGCAGCTGCTCACGGCGGTGGATCTGGCCGGTCCGCTGGTCCTGGCCTACCGCTTCGACGCCGGGGTGGTGCTCGACGTCCTGAAGCGGGAGCGGCCCGCGTTCATGGTCGGCCCGTCGACCGCGTTCATGGCGCTGCTGGCGCATCCGTCGTTCTCCTCGGACGCGTTCGAGTCGCTGCTGACCCTCAATTCCGGTGGCGCACCGCTGCCGCCGGCCATCGTCGAACGCTTCCGTGAGCGGACCGGCCTCTACATCCGCAACGGTTACGGCCTGACGGAGACCAGCGCGCCCTGCGTCGTCGTGCCCTCCGGTCGCGAGGCACCGGTGGATCCGGACTCGGGCACACTGTCCATCGGTCTGCCGCTGCCCACCGCGACGGTGCGCATCGTCGACGAGGACGGCAAGGACCTCGGACCGGGGGAGGTCGGGGAGATCGCCGTCGAGGGGCCGATGGTCGTCCCCGCCTACTGGAATCTGCCCGAGGCCACTGCCCAGTCCATTCCGGGCGGACGGTTGCTGACCGGTGACGTCGGCTTCATGGACGCACAGGGCTGGGTGTACGTCGTCGACCGCAAGAAGGACATGATCAACGCCTCCGGGTTCAAGGTCTGGCCCCGCGAGGTCGAGGACGTGCTCTACCGGCATCCGGCGGTCCGGGAGGCCGCGGTCGTCGGCGTGCCCGACTCCTACCGCGGCGAGTCGGTCGCCGCGTTCGTGAGCCTGCGCCCGGACCAGCAGGTCGACCCGGACGAACTGGTGACCTGGTGCCGCGAGCGGCTGGCCGCCTACAAGGCACCCCGGTCGGTCGAGATCCTCGACGAGCTGCCCAAGACCACCAGCGGGAAGATCCTGCGCCGCGAGATGCGCAGGGTCGCATCGTCCTGACCCGAGGAGGAGACACGTGCCGAGCATCGACGAGATCCTGCGCCTGCGCGAGATCGCCCCGGCGACGTTCCGCGCCGCCCCGGTGCCGACCGAGATGGAGCGCACGTTCGGCGGTCAGGTCGCGGGGCAGGCGCTCGCCGCGGCGGCACGGACTGTGCCGCAGGAGTTCGGCGTGCACTCGGTGCACGGCCACTTCCTGCGCCCCGGCCGGCCGCTCGAGCCCGCCGACTACCACGTGGACGCCGTGCGGGACGGCGGCAGCTTCCGCACCCGCTACGTCACCGCGGTCCAGGACGGCGAGACGGTGTTCACCCTGACCGCCTCCTTCCACCGCGGCGACGACGGGCACACCCACCAGGCGGCCATGCCGCCCACGACCGGACCGGAGGAGGTCACGGAGAACGGGCGCCCGTGGGCCGCGTGGTACGACTTCCCGGAGTGGGACGACTGGGAACGTCGCTGGCTCCCGGCGGACGAGGCCACACCCGACGCGCCGGCGCGCCGGCGGCTGTGGATCCGGCACCGCAGCCCGCTGCCCGACGACCCGGTCCTGCACGCCTGTGCCCTGACCTACTGCAGCGACATGGCGCTGCTCGACATCGCCGTCCTGCCGCATCCCGAACGCCCGATCCAGGGGGCGTCGCTCGACCACGCGGTGTGGTTCCTGCGGCCGTTCCGGGTGGACGAATGGCTGCTGTTCGATCAGGTGTCGCCGTCGTCCGATTCGGGACGCGCCCTGATCCAGGGACAGATCTTCGACACGACCGGACGACTGGTCGCCGCCGTCGCGCAGGAAGGCATGGTGCGGTTCCACACCGAGCGCGCCGCGGCCGTCGGTGCCGGACGCTCAGAAGGGCGGGATCGATGAACCGCGCCGCGCCCGAGCGCTCGGCCGTCCTCGTCGACTTCGGTGGCGTGCTCACCACGAGCGTGTTCGCCGCGTTCGAGCAGTTCGGCGCGGCACTCTGCGATCCGGGACTGCCGCTGCGGCTGCTCGGCGGCGACCCGGACTCGCGACGGCTGCTCGCCGACCACGAGTCGGGGCGCATCGACGCGGAGGAGTTCGAGCAGGGCTTCGCCGGACGGCTCCGCGCCCACGGAGCTGCCGTGACCGCGGAAGGACTCGCCGCCCGGATGCAGGCCGGGCTGCGGCGCGACGACCGGACGGTGGCCCTCCTCGACGATCTGCGGGCCGCCGGCGTGCCGGTGGCGCTGGTGTCCAACGCCTTCGGACGGGACTGCTACGCGGGCTTCGAGCTGACCGCACTCGCGGACGAGGTGGTGATCTCCGCCGAGGTCGGCATCCGTAAGCCGTCACGCCGGATCTACGCCCTCGCGTGCGAGCGCCTGGGGGTCGCCCCCGAACAGGCCGTCATGATCGACGACCTGCAGCAGAACCTCGACGGAGCGGCGCGGATCGGCATCGCCGGTGTGCTGCACACCGACGCCGACCGCACCCG
Source organism: Rhodococcus sp. P14 (assembly GCF_000256505.1). Classification (NCBI taxonomy): domain Bacteria; kingdom Bacillati; phylum Actinomycetota; class Actinomycetes; order Mycobacteriales; family Nocardiaceae; genus Rhodococcus; species Rhodococcus sp. P14. The sequence continues at coordinate 13,240 of NZ_AJFC01000130.1, forward strand.
CTCCGAGCTCGCCGAGCGATTCGGCTTCGTGACGGGGCAGGTGCCCGGCCAGGTGTGAGCCCCGGGCGCGCGGGTACCCGCCACCCATGACCAACGCACATCCTCACGGTCTCGATGCCGCGCCGTCCGGCGCTGCGGGCTCGTCGGACGAGTCGGTCAAGGAGAGGCAGCTGCTGCAGGTGCTGACAAAGGCGGTGAACACCCTCGGTGAGGCCGGGGTGCGGTTCGCCGTCGGCGGCGGCTGCGCGGTGTACGCCCGTGGTGGCCCGGCGTCCGACCACGACGTGGACCTGTTCGTCCGCCCGCACGATGTGGACGCCGCGCGGGAGGCGCTCGTCGCCGCCGGCATGCGTCCCGTCGACCCGCCCGAGAACTGGCTGAGCAAGGTCTACGAGGGTGATCACCTCGTGGACCTGATCTTCCGGCCCAACGACCGGGACGTCGACGATTCGATGCTCGCCCGCGCACAGTGGATGCGCATCGGTCCGACCGCGGCGCCGGTGATCAGCGGCACCGACCTGATGAGCGACAAGCTCAACGTGCTCGACGCCCACCGCTGCGACTTCGCGCCGTTGCTGCGTATCGCCCGCGCCCTGCGCGAGCAGGTGGACTGGGGGCAGGTGGCCACCGCGACGGCCGCGTCGCCGTATGCCCGCGCCTTCCTCGGCCTGCTCGCCGATCTGGGCATCATCGAACCCGACCCGGAGGCCCGACGATGAGTCACGAACACCCGGAGCACCCGCAGTACGTGGTGGCGCACCTGCACCGCGCCCTGGCCGAGGACCCCCGCACCGCCGAACAGGGCGTGCGTGTCACGATCCGCGGCACCGACGTCTACCTGACCGGCGAGGTCGCCAGCGCCGCGCGTCGTGACGCGCTGACCGTGGTGGTGCAGGAACAGTTGCCGGGCGTCACCGTCCACAACGACGTGCACGTGGTCGACTCGCGCGACCCCGGAACTTCGGTGGAGGAACTGCGATGAGGATTGCTGCCGTCGGAGACGTACACCTGGCCGAGGACGCCCGCGGGCATCTGCGGCCCGCTCTCGAACACCTGCACGAGCACGCCGATGTGCTGCTGCTCGCCGGTGACCTCACTCGGCACGGCACCGCCGACGAGGCGCGTGTCGTCGCCGACGAGTTCGGCGATCTGCCGGTGCCTGTCGTCGGTGTGCTCGGCAACCACGACTACCACAGCGACGCCCAGGACGAGATCACCGAGCTGCTGCGCGACCGGGGCATCGTCGTGCTCGAGGGGGAGTCGGCCGTCCTCGACGTCGACGGGGCCCGGCTCGGCGTGGCGGGAACCAAGGGGTTCGGCGGGGGTTTCGCGGGCAAGTGCGCGAGCGCGTTCGGTGAGCCGGAGATGAAGCAGTTCGCCGGACACACCGTGGAACTCGCCGACAGGTTCCGTGGCGCCGTCGCCGAGCTCGACGGTGCCGACGTCCGCGTGGCGCTGCTGCACTATTCGCCGATCAGCGACACCCTGCGCGGCGAGCCCGCCGAGATCTATCCGTTCCTCGGGTCGTATCTGCTGGGCGAGCCGATCGACGAGTTCCACCTCGATCTCGCGGTGCACGGGCACGCGCACGCGGGGTGCGAGCGCGGCACGACCCCGGGCGGTGTGCGGGTTCGCAACGTCGCACAGCCGGTCATCCGCACCGCCTACGCGGTGTACCGGTTCGAGAACTGATCGCGCCCGGCCGGTCGCGGGGTGGCCCGGCCGGGCTCGGTCACCCGGGCGAACCCTTCGAAACTTCCTGTAGTTCTTCGACGATCCACCGGTGCCAAGCGACCTGGGCCCCGGCGCCGCATCCGTGGTGGAACGGCGTTTGCGGCTCTCCGGCTCGTACCACCACACGGAACCGGCGCTGTGCCAGGTGCACTTCGACTGTGGTGCTGTCCGAATCGGGTGCGGCGGTCTCGCGGAGGTACTCGAGCGCGTCGACAGCGGTGATGCCGCCGGCTCGGCGCGCGGCGTGTTCCGCGGCCTGTGCCGGAAGCGAGAACGCGGCGCGGCCCCGCAGGTGGGGTAGCGCCAGGATGCCGGAGAGGTACGCGTCGACGACGTCGCGGGCGCTGTCGGCCCCCAGGCGGCTGAAGTACAGCCCGTCCGGCAGGACCACCATGTTGGCCGCGAAGCGATCTCCCCCCACGTGCGTGCATTCCCACGCGTCGGCATCTTCGGACGAGGTCAGTGCGGCCAGGATCGGCCGGCCCAGTTCGGCGCAGCATGCATCCTTCTTCCCGTGCGTGCAGACGGCGAACACCGGGGTCCGGCGCGGACGACCGAAGGCCGGCTCGGTTCCTGCGGCGATCGTCTCGAACGGCAGGTCGGTCAATTCGCCGTAATCGCCCAGGCTGCCTTCGCGCATCCACGATCGGATCCCGTCGGACCAGGCCAGAATGCACAGCGGTCGTTCGATGTGCCGGCGGCGCGCGCGACGGATGAGCAGGACCCGGACGTCGCTGCGTGCTGCGTCCACGGCATCGGTGACCGCGTCGGGCAGCACACCGTCCGGAGCGGACGCCGGCCACGGGCCGGGGTGCTCGATCAGCACCCACAGCCGCGTCCGGCCTGCTCGGGCGGCCATCGGCTCGCCGGCGTCGGAGGACCGCCGCGTGCACGCATCACGGCGTCGACTCGTCTGTGGGTTGACGACGACGGACGGCGAGAGTCCGGTGGGGAGGCGCCACACATCGGTCCTTTCCGTAGGTTAGGCTGCCCACACTATTGGGTGTGGTGGTTCGGCAGGGTCTCCCGGGGCCCGGTCGAACGGGAGCTGTGGAACGGGAGCAGGTATGGGACGGCGTGCAGCGCGGGTGCGGAGTGCGGCGATCGGCATCGCGACAGCCGCGGTCGTCGTGGCGACGACCGCGTGTGCGGGGCAGAGCGAGACGAGTGCTGCCAGGCAGCCCGGCGAGGCTCCGGTGCGCACGGTCGAGCACGCTCGCGGAATCACGCAGGTGCCTGCCGACCCGCAGCGGGTGGTGGTGCTCGAGCCCGTACATCTCGACACGGCGGTCGCACTCGATGTCGTACCGGTCGGCGCCGCGGTGCTCAGCGAGGCCACCGGTGTGCCCGCTTACCTCGGGGACAAGGCCGACGGCGTGGAGGTGGTGGGCACGGTGCCCGAGCCGAACGTCGAAGAGATCGCTTCCCTGCAGCCCGATCTGATCATCGGTACCGAGACGCGGCATGCGGCACTGTACGAACGGTTCGCCGCCATCGCGCCGACGGTGTACATGGCCTCCCAGGCCGACCCGTGGCAGGACAACGTCCGATTGGTCGCCACTGCACTGAACAAGACCGAGCGGGCCGAGAGCCTGCTCGACGACTACCGGGCGCGGTGCGAGCAGGTCGCCACCGAGCACGGCACCGAGGGCCGAACGGCGCAGCTGATCCGGCCCCGCGACGGCATCCTGACCCTGTACGGGCCCTCCTCGTTCGCCGGCAGCACGCTCGAGTGCGCCGGATTCACCATCCCGCCACGCGATTGGGAGAACTCCATCTCGATCGATCTGTCCCCGGAACGCGCGGCCGAGGCCCAGGCCGACCTGGTCGTGGTCACCTCACTGAATCCGGCGGACCCGACGACCATGCCGCCGGCACTGACCAACAACGTCGGGTCCTTCCCCGACCTGCATCTGGTCGACATGTCCTACTGGATCACCGGGGTCGGACCGCTGGGCGGAATGACCGTCCTCGACGACATCGACCGCATCCTCGATGCCACCCCGTCGTAAACACCCGTTTTCGCCGCGCTCACCGTGACCGTGATGCTAGCTTAGGCTTACTTCAGTCTCGGCCCGGTCGAGGAGGCGCAGATGACACGCACACTTCGTTCCTGCGGGGCGATCATCGCTCTGGGGATCATGGCGTTCGCCGCCGGCTGCGGCGAGACGGAGGGTCAGCCCGACGACTCCTCGGGCACCACCAGGACCGAACAACAGCAGTCCGACCAGGATTCGGTGCCGGCCGGGGTGGTCGAGCAGTACAGTAGCGCGGCAGAGGAGATTGCCGCCGAAGGTGGCGAAACCACCTCGGGGCCTTGGCGCGTGGCGTACATCGTCGAACCCGCGGAGCCGTGGTACGAACCGGCCGACGGGCAGCAGCAGTTCCGGGAACCGGCCCCCGACGAGACCCACCACATCGAGATCCTCCCGTTCGAGGCGTCCACCGGACGCATCGTGCCGCAGGTACCGATCACCCTCGAGGTGCTCGATCCGAACGGCCGGGTGGTCGACACCGCACCCCTGAACTTCTACTACAGCACGTTCTTCCACTACGCCAACAATTTCTCGGTCCCGGACCCCGGTCGGTACACCCTGCGCGCCACTCTCGGGACCCCCACCTTCTTCCGGCACGGTGAAGCGGACCAGGAGCCGGAACTGACCCAGGGCGCAACTGTCGAGTTCACCGACGTCGAACTGACACCGGAGAACTGAACGGTCGCCCGGATCCGCCCAGCGGTGGGTGGAACCGGGGCGTGGGTCACGGATGAGTGCCTCCACGAGTGAAGAGTGTTGCGAGCTTCCGCCGAGGGAATCGAAGGTGGGCTCGTGAGCACTGTTGTTCGGAGTCGCCTGCGCTGCAGGTGACGGGTGTGTCCCATGAGGCAGACGGCGCCGGTATGGCCCACGTGGTCACCGGCGACCGGTCCGTTCGCATGTCCGTGTGCGGGAGGCTCTCGATCTCGTCGACGAGCGCGTGACCAGCTCTTGCGCTGCGTGGCCGGATCAGGCTGCGTTGAAACGGGATCCGATGGACCCCCAAGGGGGCTGCTGCCCTCGTTGCTCGCTCACCGACTCGATTCCCCATTTGTCACGACCGGCAACGCCCTCGAGGGTAAGGTCTCCCGGCTCGCACCGAATGGCGCAACTGAACGACCGCAACCTTCGCAATGAGCACATCGTCGTTTACGAACGCAAGCGTGACTGTGAGCGATGAACGGGCCGACACTTGTCGCAATCGCAACGTCATCCAGGACGTTCGGCCGAGGAGTGGCAATGCTGGTGGAAGGCGATGGCGCAGTGGCCGCCCGGGATCATCCTGTTGTCGAGAGAGCCCGCACCTCGATCACCGGGCAGACGTTCCGAACGCAGAGCCCGTCGGTTCCGGTCGGCATGCTCCTGCTGACCCTCGGGGTCTCGCCGGCCGGCCGGCACAGAAAGGTGCTGTTGCTGGTGGCGCTGTCGATGACCGTGGTCGGTGTGGCGCTCGGGCCGATCCCCTCCGATTGCACCGCACCCTCCCATCCGTCCCCTCCCGAGGAGTACCGATGACTCAGAATTCACACGACGACCGCGTCGATGTCGTACGCGAGGCACACGGTCCGTTGCACGGGATCCGCGTCATCGACATCAGTACCGTGTACGCCGCCCCGATCACCGCCATGCTGCTCGGCGATTTCGGCGCCGAGGTGATCAAGGTCGAACACCCCACCGGCGATCCCGCCCGGACACACGGTGTGAACAAGGACGGGCACGGGTTGTGGTGGAAGGTCATCGCGCGGAACAAGAAGTGCATCACCCTCGATCTGAGTACCCCGGAGGGTCAACAGATTCTGCGTGACCTCGTGGCCGACGCCGATGTCCTGGTGGAGAACTTCCGTCCCGGCGTGCTCGAGAAGTGGGGACTCGGACCGGACCGGTTACAGTGTCTGAATCCCGGTCTGATCACGTTGCGGGTCACCGGATTCGGGCAGACCGGCCCCTATGCGGCGCGACGCGCATTCGGCACCTTGGCGGAGGCGATGAGCGGGTTCGCGCATCAGACCGGTGAGGAAGACGGCCCCCCGACGCTCCCCCCGTTCGGTCTCGCGGACGGCGTGGCCGGTATCACCGGTGCTTTCGGGGTGACGGCCGCGCTGTACCACCGCGACAGTCCGGAGGGACACGGGCGAGGCCAGGTGATCGATCTCTCGCTGCTCGAGCCACTCGTCGGGATTCTCGGACCCGGCCCGAGCGCCTTCGACCAACTCGGCACAGTCGCCGGCCGGCAGGGCAATCGTTCCCCGAACAACGCACCCCGCAACACCTACCGCACCGGTGACGGCCGGTGGGTCGCCGTCTCCGCCAGCGCCACCTCCGTCGCCGAGCGAGTCATGCGCCTGGTCGGTCGATCGGACATCGTCGACGAACCGTGGTTCGGCTCGGCAGGGGACCGGAGCAGAAACGGCGACCTCCTCGACGACGCCGTGGCGAAATGGATCGCCGCCCGCCCGCTCCACGAGGTCACGGCCGAGTTCGAACGGGTCGGCGCCGCCCTCGCACCCGTCTACGACGTAGAGCAGCTGATGAACGACCCGCATGTTCTCGCCCGTAAGTCCATCACCACCGTCGACGACGAGGACCTCCGCCCGCTGAAGATGCAGAACCTCATGCTCCGCATGCTGCGCACACCCCGCGCCATCCGGTTCCCCGGCCGCCGCCTCGGCCAGGACAACGACCGCGTCTACCGGGAATCACTCGGCCTGGATCCCGATCGCATCGCCGAACTGCGGCACAAGGGGGTGCTGTAGTGGAGCGAAGCGGTCGCCTCCGGACGCATCGGCAACTCGAACCGTGGCTCGGCCGTGCCGTCACCTGCTGCTGCCGACCGGCTGTGCCCGAGAACCCCACGCGTCCAGATAAATTCGACCCGAACCCCGTCCCATGCTACTGAGGAGTCCCGCGCCGTGCACACCCCCATCATCCGCTCCGAGCCGATCGACGCCGCGCATGCGCGATCATGGGTTCTCGTACCGGCCAATCGGCCCGAGTCGTTCACCGCGGCCGCGTCGTCCGCCGCCGATGCGGTGATCGTCGACCTCGAAGATGCCGTGGTGCCGGCCCAGAAGCCTATGGCACGAGAGGCGCTGGCGGCCTGGTTGAGCAACGGCGCTCATGCCTGGGTCCGGATCAACGACACCACGACCCCCTTCTGGGCGGACGATGTCGCGTTCCTGTCCGGCTTGCAGGGCGTCGACGGGGTAGTGCTCGCCAAGACGGAGAACCCGGCTCAAGTTCAGGCCACGGCGGAACATCTGCCGCCGGGCACCCGGATCATCGCGCTGGTGGAAACAGCCCTCGGAATGACCGCGGTCCACGACATCGCGCGCGCCCCCGCGACGTTCCGGCTGGCCTTCGGCAGTGGGGATTTCCGCCGCGACACCGGGGCCCATGCCACCTTCCTGGCGATGGCCTGTGCGCGAAGCCAACTGGTGATCGCCAGCCGTGCCGCCGCCCTGCCCGGCCCGATCGACGGACCGACGATCGGGCTCGAGGGCACCACCCTGGTCGAAGACACCGAGCACGCGGCGGAGATGGGACTGACCGGCCGTCTGTGCATGCACAGCGAACACGCCGCGGTCGTCAATCGGATTCTCTCACCGACCGACACGGACATCCTGTGGGCGCGCGAGGTCATCGACACGCTCGGCGAACACGGAGAACACGTCAGCGCAGGCAGTGATCTGCCACGGCTGGCGCGCGCCCGGCGCATCACCGGCCTCGCCGCGCTCTACTCGATGCTGTAACCGCGCACCCCGGGGTGCGCGGTCCGGCCAGGACAACGAGCACATCCACCGGGACTCGTTCGGACTCGATCGACGAAACCTCGACGCACTGAAAGCACTAGGACGGTTGAAAATGGAGCGAAGCTACCTGTTCGCACCCGGGCACAACGAGAAACTGCTCAGCAGAGTATTCGACGCCGGCGCGGACGCGGTCGTCCTCGACCTCGAGGACGCGGTGCCACCAAACTGCAAGTCGGCTGCACGCACGAACGTCGCCGCTGTTCTCGCCGACCGCCCGGCCTGGGTGAGAATCAACGCTGCCGGCACCGAACCGGCGAGGGCCGATCTGGCAGCCGTCGCAGCCGTGGCCCGCGGCATTCGCATCCCCAAGGTGGAGTCGGTGGAGGACGTTCGCTGGGTGGCCGACCAGGTGCCCGGTACGCCCCTGATCTGTGCGATCGAAAGCGCCAAGGGCGTGGCGAACGCGATCACGATCGCCGCCGAGCCGACCGTCGCGCATCTCGCCCTCGGTGGAATCGACCTGCAGAAGGATCTCGGGACCGACAACGGCGACACCGCCCTGCACTACGCGCGATCCCACCTGGTGATCGCCTCCCGCGCGGCGGGAATCGAACCCCCCATCGACAGCGTGTACCCGCACCTCGACGACACCGACGGACTGCGCCGCCAGGCCCGGGCGAGCCGTTCACTCGGATTCTTCGGCAAGTCTGCGATCCATCCCAGCCAGCTGCCGGCCATCCACGCCGAATTCAGTCCCCGCGAAGACGAGTTGCGATGGGCACGGGAGGTCGTCGAGGCATTCGACCGCGCAGGCGGCGCCGCTCTGCGCCTACCAAGCGGCGAATTCGTCGACCTTCCCGTGGCCGAGCGGGCACGCAGCATCCTGCGGCTGGCCGAAGTGCTCTCCTGACGTGTTGCTCAGCCGCGCTCCTCGTCTCGCGAATGCTCGCCGGGTTCTCAGGAGTCGGCCGTGGTCTTCAGGACGAGTTTGCCGGTGTTGGCACCGTCGAACAGCATGTTGAGTGTGCGTCCGAACGCCTCGACGCCGCCGGTCTCGACCTGTTCACGGGTCACCAGTTCGCCGCGGCGGATCCATTCCGACACGGCAGCCATGCCCTCGGGGAAGCGGTCGAGGTAGTCGAAGACGATGAACCCGGTCATCGAGGCCCGGTTCACCAGCAGGGACAGGTAGCGGGACGGGCCCGGCTGCGGGTCGGTCGCGTTGTAGCCGGAGATGGCCCCGCACAACACGACTCGCGCGTTCTTGCGCAGCACGGCCAGCGCCGAGTCGAGCGTCTCCCCGCCGACGTTGTCGAAGTAGATGTCGATCCCGTCCGGTGCGGCGCCGTGCAGCGCCCGGCCCACGGATCCGGCCTTGTAGTCGATGGCGGCGTCGAATCCCAGCTCGTCGGTGAGCCACGCGCACTTCTCGGGTCCGCCGGCGATGCCGATGACGCGGCATCCGCTCAGTTTCGCGATCTGTCCGGCGATGCTGCCGACGGCCCCGGCGGCGCCCGACACGAGCACGGTGTCGCCGGGCTTCATCCGCCCCACGTCGGCGAGCCCGAAATATGCCGTCATGCCGGGGAATCCGAGCGCACCCAGCCACACCGGCGACGGTGCGAGGGACTCGTCGACCGCGACGACGCCGCTGCCGTCGGAGACGGCGTAGTCGCACACGCCGAAGTGCCCGGAGACGAGCTGTCCTTCCTTGTAGCCGTCGTGGCGGGATTCGTGTACCCGCCCGACGGCGTGGGCGCGCATGACCTCACCGATCCCGACCGGCGGGACGTACGACCGGACGTCGTTCAGCCATCCGCGCATGGCGGGGTCGAGGGAGACGTACTCGACGCGGACGGTGAACTCACCGTCGGCCGGCTGCGGGACCGGGGCGCTGGTGACCTCCCATGTGGAGTCGTCGGGGCGGCCGACCGGTCGTCGTGCCAGTCGGACCTGCCTGTTCACGGACGCCATACGTCTTCCTTTCGATTGCAGAAGAGCCCTGCTGCGGTGCGGTGATTCGGATGTGCGGCGGTCGTCCCGGTTAGTTGAATTCGACGCCGGATTCAACTATACACAGTGGGTGACCGGGATCACCCCGTCGCCGCCGGATGCCCCGAGAACGGAAGGTCGACATGGCACGCGAGCTCGACACGGTCCCCACCGACTCCGACGCCCTCGAGGCCGCGCTCACCGGGATCCGGCGGGTGCAGGAAGCGCACTGGCCGCCGGAGGTGCCGCGGACGGTGGAGTACCCGATCGACGAGCGCGCGCTCGTGGACTACCTGCGGCACTGGGCGCACGTGCGCCCGCATGCCCCCGCGATCGAGTTCTACGGTCGCACAGTCGGTTACGCCGAGTACGACGACCTCTCCGACCGGTTCGCCGGCTGGCTGCTCGCCCGCGGCGCCCGGGCCGGCGACCGGATCGGTGTCCACCTCGGCAACTGTCCGCAGTTCCACGTCGCGATGCTCGGCATCCTCAAGATCGGCGCCGTCCACGTACCCGTGAATCCGATGCTGCGCGAACACGAGCTCGCCCACGAGCTCGCCGACGCCGGCGTCACGATCCTGCTCACGCAGCCCGAACTGCTCCCGCTGGTGGAGGCGGTCCGGCCGCGCACGCCGGTGCGGCACGTCGCCGTCACTGCCCTCGGCGACATGCTCACCGGTACGAGGCCGGGGGAGGTGCCGCCACCGTTCCCGGTCACCGATCCCGCCGCGGGCGACTGGGCGAGCATTCTCGACAGTCCCCGCGCACCCGCCGTCGCGACGGACCCGGACGCGCTCGCCGCGCTGAACTACACCGGCGGCACCACCGGCATGCCGAAGGGCTGCGAGCACACCCAGTGGCACATGGTCTACCCCGCGGCCGCGGCCACCGTCGGCGGCGGCCGGCGGGTGGGGGAGACCACCGTGGTGCTCAACTACCTGCCCATGTTCTGGATCGCCGGCGAAGTCTTCGGCATCCTCAATCCTCTCGTCAACGGCGGCTCCGTCGTGCTGATGACCCGGTGGGACGCGGACGCCGCGCTGGCTCTCGTCGAGCGGCACGGCGTCACCAGCGCGGTCGGCACCGTCGACAACTACGTCGAACTCATGGACGCGCCCGGCTTCGACGGGAATCGTGCCGCCACGCTCGACAACGCCATGGCGGTGTCGTTCGTGCTGAAGCTCGACCCGGCGATCCGCCGGCGGTGGCGCGACGCGACCGGCCACACCCTGCGGGAGGCGAGCTACGGCATGACCGAGACGAACACCGCGGACACCTTCACCCTCGGCTTCCAGGACGGCGACTTCGACCTCGCGAGCGAGCCGGTGTTCTGTGGCCTGCCCGTGCCGGGCACCGACATCCTGATCGTCGACGAGGCGGGTGCCCCGGTGCCGCTCGGTGAGACCGGGCAGATCGTCGTGCGCAGCCCCTCGGTGACCACCGGGTACTACCGCAACGCCGAGGCTACCGCGGACGCGTTCCAGGGCGACTGGCTGCGCACCGGCGACGTCGGCCGGTTCGACGAGCGCGGTGCGCTGCACTATCTCGCCCGCAACAAGGAGATGATCAAGACCAACGGTATGAGCGTCTTCCCCGCCGAGGTCGAGGCGCTGCTGCGCATGCACCCGGGGGTCGCGACGGTCGCGGTGGTCCCCAGGTCCGATCCGGACCGAGGGCAGGTCGCGTTTGCGTTCGTCCAGCCGGTCCCCGGCGCGACCGTCACGGCCGGCGAACTCACGGCGTGGGCGCGCGAGAACATGGCGGGTTACAAGGTGCCGATCGTCGAACTCGTCGAGGCGATGCCCATGACGGCCACCGGCAAGATCCGCAAAGGCGATCTGTTTGCGCGGGCGGAGGGGAGTCACTAGGGAGCGGGGTTCCGGGCCGGCGGGTGACGCACCCCAACCGGCTGCAATGATTGGTAGGCTAACCAAACCAAGGGTAGCCTGAGCTATCTTCTTGTGCGATCGATCCATCCGCGGCTGCGGCCCCCGAGCACGGAAGAGGGACCAGGACCGACCGCTCCTGCAACGACAGCGGTGACTCGCCGTCGCCGGACGGCGAACCACCGGAACTCCTCGACCTCGTCGGGATCGGATTCGGACCCGCCAATCTCGCATTGGCGATCGCCGTCGAAGAGCACAATGCCGAAGCCCCGCACGACCCCGTGCGGGCCCGGTTCTTCGACCGGCAGCCCGCGTTCGCCTGGCATCCCGGAATGCTCCTCGAGGGCTCCACCATGCAGATCGCCTTCCCGAAGGACCTGGTCACCTTCCGCAACCCCACGAGCCCCTACACCTTCTTCGCCTACCTGCACGACCGGGGCCGGCTCGTCGACTTCGTCAACCACCAGACGTTCTTCCCCACCCGGCACGAGTTCCAGGACTATCTGCAGTGGGCGGCCGCCCGCGTCGACGCCGACGTGCGGTACGGCACCGAGGTCGTCGCCGTCGAGGCCGTACGCGACCCGGCGGGCATCGCCGACCGCCTCGCCGTCCACGCCGCCGACGGCACCGTCGTGCACGCCCGCAACATCGCCGTCGGCGTGGGGCTGCGACCCCGCATCCCCCCGTGGGCCACCGAGACCGTGCGGTGCTTCCACAACCACCGGTTCCTGTTCCACCTGGCCGAGATGCCGGCGCCGGTGCACCAGCGGTTCGTCGTCGTCGGTGCCGGCCAGAGCGCTGCCGAGGTGGTGCAGTACCTGCACAGCCACTACCCGCAGGCCGAGGTGCACAACGTGTTCGCCCGCTTCGGCTACAGCCCCGCCGACGACAGCCCGTACGCCAACCGCATCTTCGATCCGGCCACCGTCGACGAACTGCACGCCGCACCCGAAGCGGAGCGGGAGCGACTGCTGGCCCTGCACCGCAGCACCAACTACTCCGTCGTCGACCCCGACCTCATCGCCGCGCTGTACGCGGCCGAGTACCGCGAGCGCGTCGGCGGCCGGCGGCGGCTGTTCATGCGGCGCGCCTCCGAGGTCGCCGCGGTCACCGAGACGGCCACCGGAATCGAGGTGGACGTGCGCAGCACGCTCGACGGACTCACCGACACCCTGACGTGCGACGCCGTGGTCCTCGCCACCGGATTCGACGCCGCCCCGCTGCCCCCGCTGCTCGGCGCTCTCGCTCCCGAGTCGTCGCCGCTGCGCACGGTCGACCGGGACTACCGCCTGCCCACCGAGGGCGACGTCCGGGCGGGGATCTATCTTCAGGGCGGCACCGAGAAGACCCACGGGCTGACGGCCTCGCTGCTGTCGAACGTGGCGATCCGGTCCGGGGAGATCCTCGGATCCGTCCTCGAGCAGCGCGACGGAAAACTACCAGCGGGTCATGACCGGGCCCCGGAGCTTGCTAGGGTACGGGAGCAGCACACCTATGCGACAAGTGAGGCGAGATGAGCACGAATCCTTTTGACGACGAAGACGGCCGCTTCTACGTCCTCATGAACGACGAGGAGCAGTACTCGCTGTGGCCGACTTTCTCCGAGGTGCCGCAGGGGTGGCGCGTGGTGTTCGGGGAGGAGTCGCGTGCAGCGTGCGTCGAGTACGTGGAGAAGAACTGGACCGACATGCGGCCGAAGAGCCTGCGTGACGCCATGGAAGCCGACGAGAAGGCCCGCAACGCCGGCGCCTGACCGTCCGAGGTAACGCGTAGACGAGAGTCACGCCGCGGGTGCGCCACCCGCGGGGTGACTCTCGTGGCGTTTCGCCCCCCGGTACGGACGGACCAGCCGGACGCGCCGCAACTGCGGCCGGCGCAGCGACCCCGCCCGCAGCACGCTGCGCGGATGCCGGACCGTGCGGGCCAGCCACTCGCCGAGCGTCACCCCCGCCGCCAGCGCGCACCCGATGCCGAACGCCGAGAACAGCGCGGTCAGTCCGAGCAGCAGTTCGTTGCCGATCACCGCATACAGGCCCCGGTACAACGACAGGCCCGGCAGCAACGGGGTGATACCGGCGACCGCCACCACCAACGGTGGGGTCAGCGCCCGTCGCGCCATCAGGCCGCCGGCGAAACCGACCACCGTCGCGGCCGTCGCCGACGAGATGATCGGACCCACCGCGAACTCCATCGACATCAGGAACACGAGGCTGCCCACCGCACCGCCGAGCGCGGCGGCCGTCAGCGCCCGCCGTTCGGCGTAGCACGCCAGCGCATAGAACAGTGCCGACGCCGCACCGGCGAGTACCTTCACCGGCAGGGCGGTCGCCGTGGGTAGCGCATCGTTGCTGATCACCGGCAGCTCCGCGCCCAGCGCCTCCATCACCTTCAGCGCCGTCGCCACGCCGGCGATGATCCCGCCCGTCATCATCACCAGTTCGAAGAACCGCGCCGACGCGGTGATCGGCGCTCCGGTGATCGCGTCCTGCACCGAGCCGACCAGCGACAAGCCCGAGAGCAGTACCGTCACGCCGGCCGCGATGATCAGCCCCGGCGGGGCGTCGACACCCAACGGTTCGCGCAGGTTGAACAACAGGATCGCGGGCGTCGCGGCGATGATGCCGCCGACGACGTGCTGGAAGAAGAACGGCAGACCCATGCCGTTGAGGATGCGGTTCGTCCGGTCGATGACCGCCGTCGATGCGAACGCCATCGCCGCCACGAGCGCGCCACCCCCGAGCAGCACCGAGATCGACGCGGCCATCGCCGCCCACGCGAACGTCGCCACCCAGCGGTGATACGGGTGCGGCGCCGTCGTGATCGCCAGCAGATCCTCACGGGCCTGCGCCGGGGAGATCGCCTCCCGCCGGATGCGCCGGGTCAGCCGGTCCACCGCGGCGAGCCGCGTGAAGTCCATCGACCGGTACTGCACGACGCGCATCGTGCTCGCCGGCGGCATCGTCGGCCCGCGGTACGCCGAGAGCACGATCGAGTTGTAGGTCACGTCGACGTCGCACTGCGCCAGGCCGTACGTCGCGGCGACGAAACGCACCTGCTCGGAGGTGTCGATCGCGCCGGTGCCCGCGGCCAGCAGCACCTCGCCGACGCGGACGGCGACGTCGAGTGCCTCGGCGACCGTCGCGTCGTCCGTCAGGTCGATCGGCTGCAGCGGCGCCGGCGCCTCGGTGATGGTGTCCAGGGTCGCCCGGCGGTCGAGGACAAGCTTTCCGAAGGCGGCTGCCATCGTTCCCACCGCTGTGCGCTCCCAACTCTGTCGTCGTCGATTGCGGCCGTCGCGGCCACCAATCCACCGTAACGAACCGGGGGGTGGCATGCCGGGCCCGGTGTCTCGGTATGATTGGCGCGCTCGACTGCCTCCTTAGCTCAGTGGTAGAGCACTCGCCTTGTAAGCGAGCGGTCGTCAGTTCAATCCTGACAGGGGGCTCCACCAGCGGCGCGGGGGCATCCGCGCGGTTCTCGGTCGGACGCGACAACAATTGCATTCGCGTCCGGCTGCCCGGATCGCGGATGCGCTCAGGTCTCGCTGTCCGGGTGGATCGGTGAGGCGCGCAACCCGGTCTCGTCGCTCTCGTTCGCGGCGACCTCGAACACCTGCAACGGCGTGTTCGGGGGAGGGGCGTCCTCGGTTCGATCGGGCGCTGCTGCCGCGGAGACGGCGGGCGACGACTCGATCCGGCGGCGGATCTCCGCGAGCAGGGCGTCGGTCGGCACCCGGGTCAGGTCGGGTCCGGCACCGGATTCCGGCATCTCCGTCACGGTGATCACCCCCGGAGCTCGTGACAACGTGTCGACCGATTCTCGCAGAGCGCCCGGCGGTGGGTCACCGGTTTGCGGAGGCGTTGCGCATCGCGCGGCGGGCCTGTTCCGCGGTGAAGTTCGGCGTCACGCGCAGTTCCTCGAGGGGGACTTCGCGTTCGGCGCTGCGGACCTCGACGCGCACGGGATCACCGGTCGTGTCGTCGGACAGGCCGAGAGGAGCGCCGCGCTCGCCCTGGAGGTACTTGTCACCCCACTGCTGCAGCGCGAGTACCACGGGGAGCAGGTCGCGGCCCTTCTCGGTGAGGACGTACTCGTACCGCGTCCGCTGCCCGGGTTCCTTGTACGGCCGACGCTCGAACAGGCCCTCGGCGGTCATCTCGCGCAGTCGGGCTGCCGCGACAGCCTCGGTGACCCCGACGCGGCGGGTGAAGTCGTCGAACCGCCGGGTGCCGTAGTAGGCCTCGCGCAGGATCAGCATCGCCGAGCGGGTTCCCACCGTGTCCATCGCCTTCGCGATCGAGCACTGGGTGGTCTGCCAGGCATCGCGATCGGCGAGAAAGCCCTCCAACCGTGCCGCATCCATGCACCCATCCTAAGTGACTTGCCCGCGACATAGTCAGGCCGACGGTCGGTTCCCGGCACGAAGGCCGTCGGCTGGCTACCCGACGAACCGTGGTGAGGCACATCACAGAGTGCGCTTGTCGAACTGGGGGTAACACCTATCGTGTACCGCTCGATGATCTTGATGATGCCCCCGTCGCGCGCTCAGCGACGTGGAGCGTCGTTCGTCTCCGTCCCCTGCGGAGACGAAGGATCGTCACACGACACCTTGGAGGTAGGAATGGTTCTCGGTTCCCTCGCTGCAACGCTGTTCACTCTGCTCGCCGGTCTCGGCATCCTGCTCTGATCCATCACCCCTCGGGCGCTCCCACCTCGAAGTGGGAGCGCCCGAGGGGTTTCGTGCAGTCCAGCGGTCGAACGCGATCAGCCCTTCCGTTCCGCACCGGCCCGTGTTCCGACTCCCGCATCACCTGCCGCTGTTGCCGTTGCCGCCGCTGTTGTTGCCGTTGCCGCCGCCGCCGTTGCCGCCGCTGTTGTTGCCGCCGCCCTCGTTGCCACCTTCGTTGCCGCCGCCCTCGTTGCCACCTTCGTTGCCGTCACCGCGGCCCTCGTTGCCGCGGCCGTCGTCACCGTTACCGTTCCCCTCGTTACCGTCCTCACTGCTTCCGTTCCCACTGCTTCCGTCCTCACTGCTTCCGTCCTCACTGCTTCCGTTCCCGGACTCCGGCACTACCGGCGGCACGATCGGGGCCGGCGCGGGAACGGTGGTGAACACGGGCGTCGGGCTCGCCTCCGGGGCACCGGGTGAACTGGGGTTGCCGACCGGAATCGGGATGCTGACGGGAACGCTGCTCGTCCCCGCGACCGACGGCGCATCACCGCCCCGCCCCCAGGCCAGCAGGAGCAGGGCAACCGTTACTGCGGTCGTCACGCCGAGTGCCAGCAGGATCCGGCGACGACCGGGGTCGGGCTCGGGGGTCGCGTCGAACCGCACAGCAGTCGTGGCGGGCGCGAGTGGCACGGCGGCGGTGAACTCCCGCGTCGGCCCGTGAGGCACCGGGCTCACCGGAGCTGCGAAAGGCCGGCCCTGCAGGGCGGCGAGCATGTCCCGGGCACTGGTGAAGCGTTGTCCGGGATCGCGTGCCATCGCCCGCTCGATCACGGCCACGAGTCCGGGGTCGACGTCCGGTCGCGCTGCGGCCAGCGGGGGCGGCGGTCCCTGCGTGATCGCCCGTGCCAGCGCCAGCAGGTTGTCGTAGTCGTAGGGCTTGCGCCCGGTCAGTGCCTCGTACCCCACGGCCCCGAGGGCGTACAGATCGTCGTGCACGCTCGCCGGTGTGCCGGCGAGCCGATCGGGACTCAGGTAGGCGACGGTGCCGACGAGTTCGCCGGTGCGGGTGTAGTCCTCGCCGGCGCTCTTGGCGATGCCGAAGTCGGTCACCTTCACCGCTCCGGCCTCGGTGAAGAGAATGTTGCCCGGTTTGATGTCGCGGTGGAGGATCCCGGCGTCGTGCGCCGCGGCGACCGCGGCTGCCACGTCGATCAGGATGGCCCGCACCCGGTCCTGCGGCATCGGGCCGAGCGCGATCTCGTCGGCGAGGGTGCCGCCGGGCAGGCGCTCCATCACGATGTAGGGCACTCCGGCGTCCTCGCCGCTGTCGTGCACCGCGACGATGTGCGGATCGTCGAGGGACGCCGCAGCGCGTGCCTCGGCCTCGAAGCGTCGGCGCACGTCGGGCAGGCGTCCGAATTCGCCCCGAAGCACTTTCACCGCGACGGGTCGCCCGAGACGGGTGTCCCAGCCGTCTCTGATCTCACCCATCCCGCCGCAGCCCAGCACGCCGCGCAACTCGTAGCGGCCGGCGAGCAGTTCGGGGACGGGCATGGTTCCAACGCTAGTAGCCCCGGCCGGTCCCGTCGCGCTGGTCCGTCGCGCGGGGCGCCAGCACGGTCCGTTCGCTCGGTGGGGCGAGGCGGTCCTTCGAGCCGGCGTCCGGGGCCGGCTCGGGCACAGTTCAGCGAGACCGGGTCCCTCGAGCCGACGAGCGACCCACCACGCTGCGGACGAAGGTGACGAGGGCGGCGACGATCCCGATGACACTGCCCACGATTCCCAGCCCCAGGACGATGCGCGCCACGAGCGGCCAGTCGAACGAGGCGTCGCCGAAGTCGAACGGGAACACCTGCCAGATCGTCAGCAGCGCCAGCAGCGCAACCGTCGTGGTGACCGCGTCTCCCAGCGCCTTGAACCACACGGGATCCCGCATCAGGTACAGGAGATTGGCGACCAGGCTGACCAGGATCGAGGCGTTGACCCAGCCGATGACGGACCGCGTGTCGTCGGTGAGGAACGGCACCGCCTCCCAGCCCGGCCACACGTTCGCGGCGTACAGCACCACCGCGTTGAGGAGGGCCGCGACGAGATACCCGAATCGTCGGGCGGCGACCGGGGAGCGCGGTCGGGTCGAAGTGGGTGTCATGGCGACCTCCCTCGGTCGGAACCGTCTTTCACGCTAGACCGGGGGTCCGTGCCGGGGAAGAAGGTCACCGCCCGGCCGATGAGTTTACCGCCGCCCGGCGGTCGGAACAGGTACGGCATCGTTCGCAGTGAGGAGTCAGCACCATGTTGGACCGTTCCTTTTCCAGTTTCGCTGTCGACGACGTGGCGGCGGCCGCGAAGTTCTACGGAGACGTCCTCGGCCTCTCCGTGTCCGAGGAGCACGGGATGTTGCACCTGCACCTCGACGGCGGACGCGACACGTTGATCTATCCGAAGGAGGACCACACTCCGGCCACCTACACCGTCCTCGACTTTCCCGTTCGCGACCTCGAGAAGGTGGTGGACGAACTCGCCGCTCGCGGTGTCCGGTTCGAGCGCTACGACGGCGTCGACGACAAGGGCATCTTCCGTCGGGTCGGCCCGCCGATCGCGTGGTTCCGGGACCCGGCCGGCAACATCCTCGCCGTCCTCGAGACGGACGAGGCTCCGGACGAGGAGCGGATTCGTGCGCTGATCGAGGAACACACCGCGGCCCGCAACGCCAAGGACGTCGATCGGCTCGCCGCGTGCTACGTCCCCGGTGCGACGGTGTTCGATCTGGCGCCGCCGCTGCGCAAGTCCGCCCCCGCTCCGCAGGTTTGGGCGTCGTGGTTCGCGGGGTTCGACGGCCCTCTCGACTGTGAGGTGCGGGACCTGCGCGTCGAGACGGCCGGCGACGTCGCGTTCTGCCACGCACTGTCGCGGCTGGGAGCGACACAGCACGGCGGGCCGCGCTTCGACCTGTGGTTCCGCGTCACGTTCGGTCTACGCCGCGTCGAGGGGTCGTGGCGGATCGCACACGAGCACGAGTCCACCCCGTTCCACATGGACGGCACCTTCCGGGCCGTCACGGACCTGCAGGAGTGAGCGGATCAGTCCGGTGCCCGCAGTTCGTGCCTGCCGCTGTTGCCCGAGCCACCCGAGTTGCTGCGCAACCACCGGCCGGGCAGCTTGCCCGCGAGATCACCCAGCGGGCCCACCGCCTCGCGGAGCAGTTCGGCGGTCTCCTGCAGCACGTCGATGCTGGTGCTCATCCGATGGATCGTGGGGGTCAGCTGCACCAGCGTCTCGGACAGCGACACGATCTGGTCGAGCGGTCCGCCCTTGGCGAGCAGGCGTTCGAGGGCGCCCTGTTCGGCGAGCAGGGTGTCGAGCACCCCGCCCTGCTCGAGGGCCCGTTCGACCAGGCCGCCGGGCTGGAGGGCGACGTCGACGATTCCGCCGGGAGCGGTGAGCCGTTCGACGGGCCCGCTCTCGGCGAGCAGACGCTCGAGCGGGCCGCTGGGGGCGGTGAGCCGATCGAGGAGGCCGCCGCTCGACAGCAGGCGGTCCAGGGCTCCGTCCTCGGCGAGGACCTTCTCGAGCGGACCGCCGGGCGCCGTCACCCGGTCGAGGGCGCCACCGGGTTCGAGGAGCCGGTCGAGGGGGCCGCCCGGGGCGGTGAGCCGGTCAACCGGTCCGCCGGGCGCGAGGAGGCGATCCAGCGGTCCGCCGGGACGCAGCGCCTGGCCGAGCGGACGGTCGTCGGCGGCAAGCACGGAGACCTGTTGCAGCAAACCGAGCGGTCCCCGCGGGCTCGCGACGCCGACCGCGTTCAGCCCCGCATACGTCTGGGGGGAGACCGCCAGGCGGACGGTCCCGATGACGCCTTCGGCCACGCCGAGGGCCGAGTCCGCCGCAGCGAAGCCGAGACGGACGGGGAACGCGAGCGCGGACGCCAGACTCATGCCTGTCACTGTAACCGGCGCAACAGTGCGGCTCGGCGGGACGAGCCGCCGCCGCGGGTCCTCAGGAGACGCGGAGCGTTCCCCCCCGGGCATACACCTCGGTGCAGCCGCAGCCCCGAGCGAGTTCGGAGCAGTCGATCACCAGCACGTGCCGCACCCGGGAGGTGTCGAAGCAGTCGGGATCGGTGCATTCCACGGTCGTCGTCGCGTGCACGACGAGGGTGCCGTGACAGTGGTCGAGATCGGATCGGCACGCCCGGCACGTCGTCATGGGCGGGACCTCCTTCGCGGTGGCTGTCTTCGTCCCGTAATAGCATCACGCGCCGACAACGTGGTGGACGTGCGGGGGCGTGTCCGGCCGGATCGACGCCTCCGGCGGGCCGGATCGGCGCCTCCGGCGGGGCCGGGTCAGCGCCTCCGGCGGCGGGCGAGGACGGCAACAGCCAGCACACCGGCGCTCGCCCCGACCCCGGCGGCGATCCACCAGCCGCGGGCGTTCCCGGATCCGGGCACCGTCACCGCGACGGGTTCGGAGGTCGCGCCCGCGGCGCCGGGCGCGCCCGAGTAGACCGCGGTGATCGTGTGGCTTCCGGCGCCCGAGAGGCGATGCTCGACGGCGGCCCGGCCGTCGACGACCGCCACCGGCTGACCCAGGTCGGTGCCGCCGTCCCGGAACAGCACCGTGCCGCCTTCGACGTCCGGCGACACCGTCGCCGTGAGGGTGACGACCGTCCCGTCGTCCACCACGTCCGGGGCGTCGACGGTGACCGTCGCGGGCACCTCGGCGACGTCGGAGATCGTGATGACCGCGAGCGGACCGGCGCCGGCGTTGAGGGGCCCGGTCATCGTGTCCCGCGGTGAGCAGCGTGTCGGTCCCCACTGGGTGGAGCCGAGGAACGTGGCCTGGGTGAGCGAGGTGTTGTAGTTGGCGTCGTCGTCGACCAGGCCCGCGGCGCCGGCGGTGCGGAGCATCGGCGTGATCACGCCCGCGTCGCCCGCGATCATGGTCACCTCCACCGCGGGGAGCCGGAACCAGCTGTCGCCGACGGGACTGGGGGTGCCGTCGAGCTGCAACTGTGTCTTGGGCGCCCGGATCCCGGCCTCGCCCTCGGTGCCGGACGTGGGGCTGTTGCCGATGACCTCGTTGTTTCCGGACAGGCGCAGGATCGTGCCCGCCGGGTCGGGGACGCCGTCCTCGTTCACCCGCAGCACGCCGGGCGGCACGTTGTCCAGGTTGAAGGCGGTCCCGGGCACGACCGCGGCGTCGACGAACGTCGCGTTGGCGGGAATCGCGAAGTCGTTCTTCAGGCGGGAGACGCTGCGGGTGGTAGCGCCGCGGCTCGAGTCCGGATACGCGACGGGGGCCGTCTGGATCCGGTAGCTGAACCGTTCACCCGGGCGGACCCGGGCGGGCGCGTCCACCGTCGCGGACGATCCGAGCAATTCGTCGACGTCGATCACCGACCGCACCCGGCACGCGAGGCCGAACGAGACCTCGACCTCCTCGGCGGCCCCGGGCGGGCAGGCCACGAGCAGGGACACGGCGACGGCCGCGGCCGACGCCGCCCCGCGGCGCAGCCACTTCGGCGACACGGCGGCTCCTCACGATGCGGATACGTCTCACAGTGCGAACACGTCCATGATCCCCGATCGCCGCACCCCGACGGCCCGGATTCGGCAGGGCCGGCCGTACAGGAAGTTCCCAGGGTTCTCGCAGCGGCATGCCAGAGCACTCCGGGAGAATCGGCGCCGTGACCGACAAGACCCGCGAAGCCCGGATTCTGATCGTCGACGACGAGCCGAACATCGCCGAACTGCTCTCGGTGAGCCTGAAATTCCAGGGCTTCGAGGTCGAGACGGCGAGCAACGGCGCCGAGGGGCTCGACCGGGCCCGGGCGTTCCGGCCGGACGCGGTGATCCTCGACGTCATGATGCCCGGGATGGACGGGTTCGGGATGCTGCGCCGGCTCCGGGCCGACGGCTCGGACGCGCCGGTGTTGTTCCTGACGGCGAAGGACGCCGTGGCGGACAAGGTGTCCGGCCTGACCCTGGGCGCGGACGACTACGTCACCAAGCCGTTCAGCCTCGAGGAGGTCATCGCCCGGCTCCGGGTGATCCTGCGACGGGCCGGCAAGGTCGCCGCGGACGAACGCTCGGCCCGCATCACCTTCGCCGACATCGAACTCGACGACGACACCCACGAGGTGTGGAAGGCCGGCCGGCCGGTGTCGCTCTCACCCACCGAGTTCACCCTGCTGCGGTACTTCATGGTCAACGCGGGCACGGTGCTCAGCAAGCCGCGCATCCTCGACCACGTGTGGAGCTACGACTTCGGCGGCGAGGTCGGCGTCGTGGAGTCGTACGTCTCCTATCTGCGGCGCAAGGTCGACACCGGGGACACCCCGTTGATCCACACCCTGCGCGGGGTCGGGTACGTCATGCGGGAACCCCGCGCGTGAGCCGCGTACGGCCGCTGCCGCTGCGGTTGACGCTGGTCGCGGCGCTGGTGGCGTTGTCGGGCCTGGGACTGCTGGCGTCCGGGGTGGCGGTGACGTCCGCGTTGCAGGGTTCGCTGCTCGCCCGGACCGACCAGGACCTGCGCACCGCGGCGCAGACGTGGGCCAAGCCGCCCGGGACCGGCCGCGAGCTGCCGCCGCCGGACGCTCCGAGTTCGAACCGGCCGCCGAGCCCGTTCTATGTGCGGGTGGTCGACCCGGACGGGCGGGAGCGGTTCGTCGTCAACGACGAGTCCACCGCGCCGGCGCTGCCCGGCGAGCCGGTGTGGGAGCCGCAGACCGTGGGCTCCGCCGACGGGTCCGACGTGCGCTGGCGGGTGGTGTCGACCCGTAGCGCCGCGGGCCTCGTGACCACCGTCGGTGTCACCCTGGTCTCGATCGAGGACACCGTCGATCGGCTCGTCGTGCTGCAGGTCGGCATCGGCGCCGCGGTGCTGCTCGTGCTCGGGGTCGCCGGGTACTTCGTGGTGCGGCGCAGTCTGCGGCCGCTGAAGGAGGTCGAACGCACCGCGGCAGCGATCGCGGGCGGGGATCTGCACCGGCGGGTTCCCGAGCGGGACCCGCGCACCGAGGTCGGTGGGCTGTCGGTGGCGCTGAACGGCATGCTCGGCCAGATCCAGGAGGCCTTCGCGGCGACGGCGGCGTCGGAGGAGTCCGCCCGCAGATCCGAGGAGAAGATGCGACGGTTCGTCGCCGACGCCGGCCACGAGTTGCGCACCCCGCTCACCACGATCCGCGGGTTCGCCGAGCTCTACCGGCAGGGCGCGAGCAGCGACACCGCACTGCTGATGGACCGCATCGAGAGCGAGTCCCGGCGGATGGGCCTGCTGGTGGAGGATCTGCTCGTGCTGGCCCGCCTCGATGCCCAGCGGCCGCTCGAGCAGAATCCGGTGGACCTGCTCGCCCTGGCCGCCGACGCCGTGCACGATGCGCGGGCCGTCGCGCCGGAGCGCACCGTCGAGCTCGAGGTGTTCGACGGCCCCGGGATACCGGAGGTGCTCGGCGACGACGCGCGACTGCGGCAGGTGCTCGGCAACCTCGTCACCAACGCCCTCACCCACACTCCGGCCGACGCGCGCGTCACCGTCCGGGTCGGCACGGCCGGACCCGACGCCGTGCTCGAGGTCGTCGACACCGGCCCCGGCCTGAGTGAGGCGGACCGCGCCCGGGTCTTCGAGCGTTTCTATCGCGCCGACGTCTCGCGCGCCCGTTCGTCGGGCGGCAGCGGTCTCGGGTTGTCGATCGTCGCCGCGCTGGTGGCGGCCCACGGCGGCCGGGCGGAGGTGGAGTCCGCGCCGGGCGCCGGGTCGACGTTCCGGGTGCTGATCCCGCGGATGCCGGTGGGATGACGGTCCGGCCCTGGGCTACGGTGACGTAACTAACTTTCGAGTAAGGAGACGTCGTGGGACTGTCGGGGACGGCGCAGCGCGCCGTGCGCAACGCGTGGGCGCTGTTCGTCGGCGACGGAATCGAACCACCGCACGACACCGCGTCGGCCGTCGTCGCCGACGGACCGCACCGTACCCTGCGCCGCTACGGTGAGTCCGACGCGGGCGCCCCGGTCCTGCTCGTGCCGCCGCTCGCCGCGCCCGCGCGCTGCTACGACCTGCGCCCCGGGCAGAGTCTCGTGCAGCACCTCGTCGCCACCGGTCGCAACGTCCACGTCCTCGATTTCGGCACCATGGACCGCTCCGACCGTCATCTCGGGTTCGAACACTGGGTCGACGACATCGTGCCCGAGGCGATCGCGCGGGTCGCCGAACTGTGCGGCGGCCGCGACGTCGACCTGGCCGCCTGGAGCCTCGGCGGAACCCTGTGCCTGCTCACCGCGGCCGCCCATCCCGGGTTGCCGATTCGCTCGATCACCGCGTTCGGCACGCCGATCGACTACGAGCGCATCCCCTTCCTCGGGCCGGCCCGGCACCTCGGCCGCCTCGTGGGCGAACCCGCCCTCACGGCCGTGACCCACCTGCTCGGGGGCGTGCCCGCCCCGCTGGTGCAGCTCGGTTACCGGGCCACCGCCCTCGAACGCGAACTGACCCGGCCGTGGTTCGTCGCCCGCAACCTCGCCGACGCCGGCACCCTCGCCCGGATGGAGGCGATCGACCGGTTCCAGGCGGACATGCCCGGCTACCCGGGCCGGCTGTTCCATCAGATGGCGATGCGCCTCACGGTCGCGAACGAACTCGCGACGGGCCGGGTCCGGTTCGAGGACCGGACGATCGACCTCGCCGACGTCACCGTGCCCGTGCTCGCACTCGCCGGCAGCGACGACGTGCTCGCACCCGTCCCGGCCGTCGAGGCGATCGGCCGGGTACTGCCCGGATCGCCCCACGTGCGGTTCGAGGTCGTGCCCGGCAGCCACCTGGGACTGCTCGCCGGCCCCGCCGCCCGCGGCACGTCGTGGGCGCACTTCACCGGGTTCCTCGACGACCCCGCACCGGTGCCGCCGCGGACCGGAAGGTCAGGCGGGGACGTGGTCCGCGTGCCCGAGTTCCCGTAGCGCGGCCTTCAGCTTCGCCTGGGCCTCGTCGAGCGACTCCGGCGACGGGTCCTTCTCCGCCTTGCTGATGTCGAAGTCACCGAGGTCGTACGCCGGGAAGACGTGCAGGTGCAGATGCGGCACCTCGAAGCCGGCGACGAGCAGTCCCGCACGCGGCGCGCCGAACGCCGAGCACACCGCCCGGCCCATGATGCGGGCGACGTGGTGGACCTTGTCCCACAGGTCGTCGTCGACGTTCTGCCAGTGATCCACCTCCTGCCGCGGCACCACGAGCACGTGGCCCTGGTTCACGGGGTTGATGGTCAGGAAGACGACGACGTCGTCGTCCTGCCACACGAACCGGCCCGGCAGGTCGCCGGCGATGATCATGCTGAACACGGAAGCCATACCGGGGAGAATAGGCGGACCCCCGCAGCCGGCGCCTCTCGTATCCTCGTCGCATGCCGTCGCCGCAGTCACCCCGGACGGGACCGCTGCGCGCGCTCGTCGCCGACCTGATCGACCGGCACCTGCGCACCGTCGCGGCGGGGGAGCGCCGCGTGGTCGGGCTCTGCGGCCCGCCCGGCGCCGGCAAGAGCACCGCCGCCGACCTGCTCGTCGACCTCCTGCGCGACGCCGGCATTGCCGCCGCCCCCGCTCCGATGGACGGCTTCCACCTGTCCAACCACCGGCTCGACGCCCACGGCACCCGATCCCGCAAGGGCGCGCCCGAGACGTTCGACGTCGACGGATTCGCGGCCCTGCTGCGCCGGATCCGCGACGACCGCACGGAGACCGTGCACGCACCCGAGTACTCGCGCCGCCTCCACGAACCGATCGCCGCGTTCCACGAGATCACCCCCGAGACCCGCGTCGTCGTCACCGAGGGCAACTACCTGCTCCTCGCAGACGGCGGATGGGAGCGGATCCGCCCGCTCCTCGACCTCGTCGTCTACCTCGACGCACCCGACGACGAGCTCGAGACCCGCCTGGCCCGGCGCCACCGGGCCACCGGATCGACCGTCGCCCAGGCCGCCGAATGGGTCCGCACGGTCGACCTGCCCAACGCGCACACCGTCGCACGGACCCGGGACCGTGCCGACCTGGTGTGGTGCCCGGTCGTGGGAACCGGAGGGGACGCCGGAGCGGCCCGGTAGCGCCGGGCGGTCCCGGTCGTCCGTCCCGGTACCCCGTCGCCCGCGCACGGACCATGGGGCACCGATGCGTCGGTCCGGAGCCCCGGACCGGTCCCGTAACCTGTCCTGCGTGCGCGTACTCGTTATCGGTTCCGGTGCCCGTGAACATGCCCTCGTCCTGGCCCTGACCCGCGATCCCGGCGTGACGGCCGTGCTGGCGGGGCCCGGCAACGCCGGCATCGGCCGGATCGCCGAGCAGCTCCCGGTCGACGCCGCGTCCGCCGAGGACGTCGTCGCGCTCGCGAAGGCGCAGAATGTCGACCTCGTGGTGATCGGCCCGGAGGTGCCCCTGGTCCTCGGCGTCGCCGACGCCGTGCGCGCCGCGGGCATCGCCTGCTTCGGTCCGTCCGCGGTGGCCGCCCGCATCGAGGGCTCGAAGGCGTTCGCCAAGGACGTCATGAAGACCGCCGGGGTCCGCACCGCGCACAGCGAGGTCGTCGACAATCCCGCCGATCTCGACGAGAAGCTCGACCGCTTCGGCCCCACCTGGGTGGTCAAGGACGACGGGCTCGCCGCCGGCAAGGGCGTCGTCGTCACCGCCGACCGGGCCGCCGCCCGCGACCACGCCGCGGAAATCCTCGAGAACGGGCACCCCGTGCTGCTCGAATCGTTCCTCGACGGCCCCGAGGTCTCGCTGTTCTGCCTCGTCGACGGCGAGACCGTCGTGCCGCTGCTGCCGGCGCAGGACCACAAGCGCGTCGGCGACGGCGACACCGGCCCCAACACCGGCGGCATGGGCGCCTACACGCCGCTGCCGTGGCTGCCGCAGGGCATGGTCGACACGATCGTCGCGGACGTCGTGAAGCCCGTCGCCGCCGAGATGGTCCGCCGCGGATGCGGCTTCTCGGGCCTGCTCTACGCGGGCCTGGCCATCGGCAAGGACGGTCCGGCCGTCGTCGAATTCAACTGCCGCTTCGGCGATCCCGAGACCCAGGCCGTGCTCGCCCTGCTCGAGTCGCCGCTCGGCGAGGTGTTGAACGCGGTCGCGACCGGCACCCTGGCCGAGCTGCCGCCGCTGCGCTGGCGCGACGGCGCCGCCGTCACCGTGGTGCTGGCGGCCGAGTACTACCCGGCCAGCCCCCGCACCGGCGACGTGATCGTCGGCGCCGACGCGGAGGGGGTGCTGCACGCGGGCACCAGGATCGCCGACGGCGCGGTCGTCTCGGCCGGCGGACGCGTCCTCAGCGTCGTCGGCACGGGCGCCGATCTCACCGCCGCCCGCGACGAGGCGTACGCCACGCTC
The DNA here is from genome assembly GCF_000256505.1 of Rhodococcus sp. P14. Lineage (NCBI taxonomy): Bacteria > Bacillati > Actinomycetota > Actinomycetes > Mycobacteriales > Nocardiaceae > Rhodococcus > Rhodococcus sp. P14. Next base: position 40,681 of record NZ_AJFC01000130.1, read on the forward strand.
GCCGGCATCAAGCTGCCGGGTGGGCACTTCCGCAAGGACATCGGACTGGCCGCCGTCGAAGGGCGCATCACGATCCCGTCCTAGGGGGGACGTACCCGCGCGGTGCCCGGACACGGGCGCGCTCCGGTCGGCGCGCGGGTGTCCGTCGAAGGAGCTGACGTCGCGACGGTCCGTCGGTGCATGCCCACCGGGAAACATCCGGCCGAGCGCGAGCGGCTAACGTCGAGGTCGTGCGCTTCGAATCCCGACGATCCAGGATCCAGACCTTCCACGTCATGGACGTGTGGAAGGCGGCCACCGAGCGGCAGCGCACCCACGGCGACGTGCTGAGCCTGGCGGCGGGTCAGCCGTCCACGCCGGCACCCGCCCCGGTGCTGCGCGCCACCCACCGTGTCCTCGACGACGAGCTGCTCGGCTACACCGAGACGTTCGGGATCCTGCCGCTGCGCGAGGCGATCGCCGGCTACCACCGCGACCGCTACGGCGTCGACGTCGGGGCCGACGACGTGGTCGTCACGACCGGATCGTCGGGGGCGTTCACGCTGCTGTTCCTGGCTGCCTTCGACGCCGGCGACACGGTCGTCGTCGCCCGGCCCGGCTACCCCGCCTACCGCAACACCCTCGCCGCCCTCGGCTGCAGGGTGGTCGAGCTGGACTGCGGACCGCACACCCGTTACCAGCCGACCGTCGAGATGCTCGAGGCCCTCGACGGGCCGATCGCCGGACTCGTCGTCGCCAGCCCCGCCAACCCGACCGGCACCATGATCGAGCCGGCCGAGCTGGCCGCACTCGCCCGCTGGTGCGACGACCACGACGCGCTGCTCATCTCCGACGAGATCTACCACGGCATCGAGTTCGGAACGCACGGTGCGCCCGCCACGAGCTGCGCGTGGGAGACCTCCCGCGACGCCGTGGTGATCGGCTCGGTGTCCAAGTACTTCTCGATGACCGGGTGGCGGCTGGGCTGGATGCTCGTGCCGGAGGGACTGCGCCCGCCGCTGCAGCGCCTGGCCTCCAACATGACGGTGTGCCCGCCGGCGATCTCCCAGTACGCGGCCGTCGCCGCGTTCGGCGCGGAGGCCCGGGCCGAGCTCGACGGGCACGTCACGCGGTACGCGGCCAACCGGGAGCTGCTGCTGCGGGGCCTGCCGGAGCTGGGTGTCACCGAGCTCGCCCCCGCCGACGGTGCCTTCTACGTCTACGCCGACATCGGCCACCTGCTCCCGGACGGCGAGAACTCCACCCGCTGGTGCGCCCGGCTGCTGCACGAGACCGGGGTGGCGCTCGCGCCCGGCGTCGACTTCGACACCGTGCACGGCGATCGGACCGTCCGGCTGTCCTTCGCCGGGTCCACCGCGGACGTGCAGGCGGCGCTGGAACGGCTGCGCGCCTGGCTGCCCGGATCGTGACGAAACCCGACAGATTGGTCCTACCTGCGAGTATTCGGGCCGTTTCCGTCAGGCGCGACCACCGGGACTGGCACCATGACAAGGGTGTCGATCGCAGCCACCCCCAAGGGCGAACGGCGCCGCCAGGCGCTCGTCGCGGCGGCGGCCGACCTGATCCTCGAGGGCGGAATCGATGCCGTCCGGCACCGTGCCGTCGCGCACCGGGCCGGACTTCCACTCGCCTCCACCACGTACTACTTCCACTCCCTCGACGACCTCGTCGCGAGCGCGGTCCAGCACAACGGCCGGCGTGAACTCGACGTCATGCGCTCGCGCGTGCAGTGCGTCCCGCCGAGCGACCGCGGACCCGAGTCCACCGCGGACCTGATCGTCGACCTGCTCGTCGGGCCCGGCGGGGTCGGCGAGATCGAACGCGAGCGCCTCATCGCCCGCTACGAGCGGTGCGTCGCCACCGCCCGTCACCCCGAGCTGCGCGACGTCCAGAAGGAGCTGCGCGCGCAGATCGAGCAGCTGCTCACGGACCTGCTGCAGCGGTGCGGGCGGTCGGTGCACGAACCACAGCTGCGGCGGCTCGTCGCGGTCGTCGACGGTGCCGTGCTCGGCGCGCTCGGCGACCTCGACCCCGATCCGCGGGCCCTCGCGCGGTGCATCCTGCCCGGCGTCCTGGAGGGAGTGGCACCGCCTGCCGAGCAGGAGGCGTGACGGGGCGCCGTAAACTGATGTCCTGTGAGTCGCATCCCGAACGTCCTTGCCACCCGTTACGCCAGCCCGGACCTGACCGCGCTGTGGTCGCCGGAGCACAAGATCGTGCTCGAGCGCCAGCTGTGGCTGGCGGTTCTGCGGGCGCAGGCGGAGCTCGGGATCGACGTCCCCCGGGAGGCGCTCGCCGATTACGAGCGGGTGCTCGAGCAGGTCGACCTCGAGTCGATCGCGGCGCGGGAGCGCGTCACCCGCCACGACGTGAAGGCCCGCATCGAGGAGTTCAACGCCCTCGCCGGCCACGAACACGTGCACAAGGGCATGACCAGCCGCGACCTCACCGAGAACGTCGAGCAGCTGCAGATCCTGCGTTCGCTCGAGCACGCCCACGCCCACGGTGTCGCGATCGCCGCGCGGCTGGCCGAGCGCGCCGCCGAGTACTCGACGCTGGTGATGGCGGGCCGGTCGCACAACGTCGCGGCGCAGGCCACCACTCTCGGCAAGCGGTTCGCGTCCGCCGCCGACGAGTTGCTCATCGCGCTCACCCGGTTGCGCGAGCTGATCGCCCGGTATCCGCTGCGCGGCATCAAGGGACCCATGGGCACCGCGCAGGACATGCTCGACCTGCTCGGCGGTGACGCCGACAAGCTCGCGCGTCTCGAGGCGAAGGTCGCCGAGCACCTCGGCTTCGCGAACGTGCTCACCAGCGTCGGCCAGGTCTATCCGCGCTCCCTGGACCACGACGTGCTCTCCGCGCTCGTGCAGGTCGCGGCCGGGCCGTCGTCGTTCGCGCACACCATCCGCCTGATGGCCGGGCACGAGCTCGTCACCGAGGGCTTCCAGCCGGGCCAGGTCGGCTCGTCCGCGATGCCGCACAAGATGAACACCCGTTCCTGCGAGCGGGTCAACGGCCTGCAGGTGGTGCTGCGCGGGTACGCGTCGATGGCCGCCGAGCTCGCCGGCGCGCAGTGGAACGAGGGCGACGTGTTCTGCTCGGTCGTGCGGCGCGTCGCACTGCCCGACGCGTTCTTCGCCCTCGACGGACTGATGGAGACCTTCCTGACCGTCCTCGCCGAGTTCGGTGCCTACCCGGCGGTGATCGAGAAGGAACTCAACCGCTACCTGCCGTTCCTGGCGACCACGAAGGTGCTCATGGCGGCGGTGCGCGCGGGTGTCGGCCGCGAGACGGCGCACGAGGTCATCAAGGAGCATGCGGTCGCCGTGGCACTGGCGATGCGCGAGCAGGGCCGCGAGCCGGACCTGCTGGACCGGCTGGGGGGGGGGCGGGGGGGGG
>NZ_AJFC01000131.1:0-7766 GCF_000256505.1 Rhodococcus sp. P14
CCTCGACGCCGCGCTGGCCGACCGGTCGGCGTTCGTCGGTGCCGCACAGGCGCAGGTCGCCACCGTTGTCGCGGCGGTGCAGGACCTCGTCGAGCAGTACCCGGACGCCGCGAAGTACACGCCGGCGCCGATCCTGTAGGGATCGTCCGGGACAAGGCTGCCGGGGGGAGTTGTCAGATGGGGGTAGCCGAAATGCAGGGGAGAAGATGTTGGCCGGGAAGCCGGGTAATGCCGTACGGATCCGGGATGCGGTGCGGACGCGAGCCGCGCTGCTCGACGCCGCGACGGAGGTGTTTCTCCGCGACGGGTACGCCGCGGCGGCGACCGAGGAGATCGTCGCCGTCGCGGGCGTGACCCGCGGGGCGCTCTACCATCACTTCGCGAACAAGCGGGATCTGTTCCGCGGGGTCGTGGAGCGGATGCAGGTGGAGACCGAGGAGACGCTCGCGGCGATCGAGGGCAGCGATCCGTGGGAATCGTTCACCGCCGCGGTGCTCGCCTCGCTCGATGTCGTGTACGACCCGGCGATCCGGCGTCTGCTGCTCATCGAGGCCCCCGCGGTGCTGGGCTGGGCGGAGGTCCGGGAGGGGCACCGCAAGAACACCATCATGATCACCGAGCGCGCGCTGCGGGCCATCGCGCGGCGCAGCGGCGAACCGGCACCGCAGTCGTCGGCGCTGGCGCACATGATCGTCGCGGCCGTCGAGGAGGCCATGCTCTACCTCGCCCACAGCGACGACCCCATCCGCGAACGGCCGGAGGTGCAGGCGCAGCTGCTGCAGCTCCTCGAAGGCGTCCGGCGGCCGGCACCCGTTCAGGAGAGTGCGTGAGCGACTGCGTGTTCTGCGCGATCGTCGCCGGCGCCGCGCCGGCGAGCATCGTGTTGGACGAGCCGGATGTGCTGGCGTTCATGGACATTCGTCCGTTCACACCCGGGCACCTGCTGGTGATCCCCAAGCGCCACGCATCCGGCCTCGCGCACCTCGCCCCACAGGACGGCGCGCGGGTGTTCGACGCGGGCCGGCGCATCGCGACCGCGCTGCGCGCGAGTTCGCTTCCCATCGAGGGGGTCAACCTCTTCCTGGCCGACGGCGCCGCCGCCGGCCAGGAAGTGTTCCACGTGCACCTGCACGTCGTTCCGCGCCGTCGCGGCGACGGTTTCGGACTGCGGGCCGTGCCGCGCACCCCGAACCGCGCCGTGCTCGACGGCACCGCCGAGACCGTGCGGGCAGCGCTGGCCGACGCCGGGGGCAGCCCCGGCTGAGACCGAGTCGTCCGGGCTCAGCCGGCCAGGTCGTCCGGACCCACTTCGTCGTCGCGCCACGCCGACGCGCTGACGCCCTGGCTCGACCGCAGCCACCGGATGCCGGCGGCCAGGGCCAGGACGAGCGAGCCGACGAGGAGGACTGCGCGGCCGGACGAACGCCCGCGCAGCAGGATGGCCGGAGAAGGTGAGGAATCGGGCACCGCACCATCCTGCCTCATCTCGGATGCGACGGACGGGTGCCCGCCGCGGGCCGCGACTGTATTGCCCGCATCTCCCGGGTGCGGGAGACTGTCCGGGGGCGATGGCCCGGCGAGTCGCAGGCGTCCGAGGAGGCGGTCGTGCAGTTCGGATCGTGGCGGTCGACGAGCCGGACGACATGAACGTCGTCGTCGGACAGGTTCGTCGCGACCGTCGGGGATCTGCACGAAGCGCTCGTCGGACTGCCGCGCCCGATCGGCTACCCGCGCGGCCCTGTGCCGCATCGCCGGTACCGCGTGTGCCGCACCACGCGAGAGGAGACGACCGTGTCCGCTCGAATATCCCGGCACCCGGGGATCCACGGATACGCGCGCGACGACTTCGCGGCCGTGCGGCAGGCGTTCGCCGAGAACTTCTCCCACCGTAGGGAGTTGGGTGCCGCATGCTGCGTCTACTACCGCGGGGAGAAGGTGGTCGATCTGTGGGGCGGGGTACGGGACAAGACGACCGGCGCGCCGTGGGAACGGGACACCATGACGCTGGTGTTCTCCGCCACGAAGGGGATGACCGCCGTGACCGTCGCGCTGGCCCATTCCCGCGGCTGGCTCGATTTCGACGAGCGGGTCTGCACCTACTGGCCCGAGTTCGCGCAGAACGGCAAGGAACGGATCACCGTCCGCCAACTGCTGGCCCACCAGGCCGGGCTGTTCGGCTTCGACGAGCCGGTGGATGCCGGGGTCATCGCCGACCCGGACCGGCTGGCCGCGATCATGGCCCGCCAGAGACCGGAGTGGGCGCCGGGGGAGCGGCAGGCCTACCACGCGATCAGCCTCGGCTTCTATCAGGGTGAACTCGTTCGCCGGGTCGACCCGCAGCACCGCACGCTCGGGCAGGTCTTCCAGGACGAGATCGCGACCCCGCTGGGGCTGGAGTTCTACATCCGCCTCCCGGCCTCCGTTCCCGACGCCCGACTTGCCCCGCTGATGATGCGGAACCCCCTCCGGAATCTCGCCGAGCTGTCGCCGCGGCTGTTTCCGGCGTTCCTGAACAAGCGGTCGGTGTTCTACCGCTCGCTGGTCGCCAACCCGGGAACGCTCGTGGCACTGGACCCGGACACGATCTACGCGCGCGATCTGGAGGCGCCGTCCGGCGGAGGCGTGGGCACGGCACGCGCCCTGGCGCACGCCTACGGTGTCCTGGCCACCGGCGGTGCGGAACTCGGCATGCGCCCGGAAACGCTGCACGAACTGACGGCCCCGCCGGTGCCGCCCCGGGACGGTTTCCACGACGCGTGCATGCTCGGGGACATCCGGTTCGCCCTCGGTTTCATGCGCCCGAGTCCCGACTGGTCTTTCGGCGGCCCCCGGTCGTTCGGCGCGCCCGGTGCCGGCGGTTCCTTCGGCTACGCCGATCCGGATGCCGGGATCGGCTACGGCTACGTCTGCAACCGCATGGGCAAGTCTCGGAACGATCCGCGCGACGTCGCCTTACGTGCCGCGATGACCGGCGCCGTCACGTCGGCCTGATCCGGGGCGGTCGCCTACCGGGCGCCGGGCGCATCAACCGAAAGACCCCTCCGGAGAGGGGGTTCGGAGTCAGGCCTTCGACAGCGCCGTCGGGCGGGGTTCGGTGTCGACGCCGGGGATCCCACGCCCGCGCAGGGACGCGCCGGCCGTCTCGGCCACGAAGTACAACGCGACGAGACCGACGACGCACGCGCCCATCATGTAGAAGGCGGGGACGAGGTCGTTGCCGGTCCGCTCCACCAGCCACTCGTTCACCGCCGGGGCGGTCCCGCCGAACAGCGACGTCGAGACGTTGTAGGCGATCGCGAAGCCGGCGAAGCGCACGTGGGTGGGGAACATCGCCGGGAAGGTCGCCGAGATGGTCGACAGCTGCAGCACGTACAGCAGGCCCAGGACCGTGAACGCGACGATGGCCCAGGCGAAGCTCACGGTCATGAGCATGTACATCGGAATCGCGAGCAGCAGCAGCCCGCCCATCGAGATCAGCCACATCGGCTTGCGGCCGATCCGGTCGGACAGCGAGCCCGCGAACGGAATGACCGCCATCATGGCGAGCTGCCCGATGACGACGAGGGACAGCGAGGCGGTGCTCGACAGACCGATGCGGTTCTCGAGGTAGGTCGGCATGTAGCTCAGCAGGGTGTAGTTGCAGACGTTGAGCGCGACGACCAGACCCATCAGCGTCACGATCGGCTTCCAGTACTGCGAGAGCAGACTCCTGAACTGCGTGCCGGTGTCCTGCTCGACCTCCCCGTCGGCCTCGAGTTCGCGGAACACCGGGGTGTCCTCGAGCTTCGACCGCAGGTACAGCCCGACGAGGGCGAGGGGTCCGGCGACGAAGAACGGCAGGCGCCAGCCCCACGTGCTCATGAACGCGTCGGTGGAGAGCAGATCGATGGACAACACGATGAGCGCGCCGAACGAGAAGCCGGCGAGAGTGCCGAACTCGAGGAAGCTGCCGAAGAACCCGCGCTTACGGTCGGGGGAGTACTCGGCCATGAAGGTCGCCGCACCACCGTACTCGCCGCCGGTGGAGAAGCCCTGGATCATGCGCAGCAGCACCAGCAGCAGCGGTGCCCAGAAGCCGATGGAGGCGTACGAGGGAATGGCACCGAGCAGGACGGTCGCCGTGCCCATCAGGATGATCGTCAGCGCAAGCACCTGGCGGCGTCCGAGCCGGTCGCCGAGGGGACCCCACACCAGCCCACCGAGCGGACGTACGAGGAAGGACACGGCGAAGACACCCAGGGTGAGCAGCGTGGCCGATTCCAGATCGCCGGGGAAGAACGAGTCGGCGATGTAGGTGGCGGTGTAGGCGTATACGCCGTAGTCGAACCACTCCGTGAAGTTGCCCATGGCCGAGGCGCTGATCGCGCGCCGCAGATGACCGGGTCGGACCTCGGAGTGCACGTCGGTATCGCCGGTGGGTCTCAAGACACATCCCTTCGTTCGGACAACCGTTCCGGCGTACCCGACGGGCGGCCGTCCGATCCATTCGATGTGCAGTGAGAAGTAGTTTGTTACCCTTCCGTAATGTTTTTCCTGCGGGTTCCCGCATGGTGGGAGTGTGGATCTGCCGATCGACCCCCGGGGAAGGCCCGGATCTCGCGTGCCTAGTGTTGATCGAGGGCGCCGGCGCGCAGCGCGGCGGCATTGATGCGGGTCAGCACGTCGTGCAGTTCCTCGAGCTCGGCGAGGCTCACCCCGAGCCGGCGCACCACCGTTTCGGGCACCGTCTCCGCCCGTTTCCGCAGTGCACGTCCCGCGTCGGTGAGGTCGACGACGAGCTGACGCTCGTCCTGGGGGCTCCGGGTGCGGGTGATCAGACCGAGCGACTCCAGTCGTTTGAGAAGCGGGGACAGGGTGGGCGAGTCCAGTTGGAGGGCCCGTCCGATTCCCTTGACCGACATCGGCGCGTCCCCCCACAACGCCAGCATCACGAGGTACTGCGGGTGGGTCAGGCCGAGCGGTTCGAGCACCGGCCGGTACACCGAAAGGACCGCGCGGTTGGTGACGGACAGGGCGAAGCAGACCTGACGGTCGAGGGCGAGGGGGTCGGCCGTCGCCCTCGACGACCCGGCTTCGGCCCCGGTCGAGTGGGGGCGGGCCTCCGTGCTCATGGCCTCGATGCTACCCAACCGGAACCTGCCGGCGACGGTCGCCGGACGGGCCGCGCAGCGACTCCGGCGCCGGTATCGCAGGCCGACGAGAGATTCCGGCCGGTGTGGAGTCCCCGCGAGGTGGCATCGCCCCATGGGTAATGCCTCCGAAAAGGACTGTCGGACCGTCGATTACCGAATGAACGGGACCCCGGTCGCCTCGATGCGTGAATCGCACTGCATCACAGAGCAATTCGACCTCCGCGGAGAGACGCCGTGAGACGGTCCGGTTGTGATCCTCGACGCCCGGTTCGCGAAGAACGACTGGTTCGCGAACCACTCGGACAGGCGGAGCGGCGCAGCACGGCGGGCGCCGGAACCCGAGAGCGCCGTGCCGCGCACCCGGGATTCGAGGAACTCCCCTCCATCCGGGCAGACGACACGCCAGACTGGATACCACCCGAGTTCGAGAAGTGCTACCGGCCGGAGGAATCGAAGAGCGCCGACGGCGACGAGTTGCGGTCTCGGCCGTGAAGGCAGGAGGAAATCGATGACCTCGCATGCGAACACCACACCTATTCCGCCCGGGATCGCGATGCCGGACGAGGTCCGGACCCGGTTGGGCACGTTGCGATTCTTCGACGGGGTCCCCGACGACGCGGCGACCCGGACGCTGTTCGACAACCTGGACTTCCAGCGGGCGGTCCAGGCGTACCTGCTGGGGCTGGCCCCGGTCGCCGTGGCGGCGATGCGTAAGGCGCTGGTGCAGTGGGGGCCGGTGAACGCCACCCTGGTGATGTGGGCGGACCTGGTCCATCCGCGATTCCTCGGCCTTGTCTACAACACGAGCACCTCGTACCACTACGCCTGGCTCGACCTGCGCGACGGGCCCGTCGTCGTCGAGGTCCCCCCGAAGGTATACGGCGCCGCAATCGATCCCTGGTGCCGGTGGGTGGTCGACGTGGGCCTCACCGGACCGGACCAGGGCCGCGGCGGCCGCTACCTGTTCGTGCCGCCGGGCTACGCCGGGCAGGTGCCGGACGGTGACCGGGTGGTGCGGTCACGCACCGTCGGGTTGTGGGTGGGCTGGCGGGGTTTCCGGGACGAACACGGTGATCCGCGCCCGGCGGTGGAGATGGTCGAGGCGCACACCCGGATTCATCCGCTCTCCCAAGCGGACGATCCCCCGTCGACGCGGTTCGTGAACGTCTCCGCCGAGCCGATGTGCGCCGTCGCCCCGGCCGACTTCCGGTTCTGGGAGATGCTCGACGAGGTGGTGCAGTCCGAACCGCCGGAGTCGGCCGACCCGCTCACCCTGGGCATGTTCGCCTCGGTCGGGATCCGTCGGGGCAGGCCGTTCGCCCGGACGAGCGGATGCGCGCGATCCTGACCGAGGCGGCGACGGTCGGGGACGCGACCGCCCGCGCGCTGACCTACCGGTTCCGCCACCAGGAGGCGTACTACTACCCCGGCCGCGCCTGGCGCTCGGGCTTCCTCGGCGGCTACTCGTGCACGGAGGACGGGGCGTTGCTGCTCGACGCCGCCGCTCAACTCGACTTCTTGTACGGCAGTACCAGCCCGGCCTTCGATCAGAAGGCGGTCGGGACCGGGTCGCAGTACGCCCTCGCATTCGTCGACGCCACCGGCGCACCGTTCGACGGTGACCGGAGCTACCGGTTGCACGTGCCCCCGCACGTGCCCGTGAACAACTTCTGGTCGGTGCTGGTCTACGACACCCAGGCCCGGTCGATGCTGCAGACCGATCAGCAGTGGCCGTCGGTGACCAGCCAGGATGCGGACCTGGCCGTAAACGAGGACGGCTCGGTCGACGTCCACTTCGGGCCCGAACGACCCACCGAGGACTGCAACTGGATACAGAGCCTGCCCGGCAGGGGCTGGTTCGCCATGTTCCGGCTCTACGGGCCTCTGGAGCCGTGGTTCGACAAGACCTGGAGGCTCCCGGACATCGAACCGGTCGGGTAGCGACCGGGCCGACGGGCACCGCTTCGGCGGGTACGCGGCGCAGAACGCGAACTGCCGCTCATCCGGCTCGGTCCGCCTTCCATGTCCGGTGGCGATCCGGCAGGCACACCGCGCACGGGCGGTAGCCGGCTGCGACGGCGTCGGATTCGCCGGCAAAGAAGACCCGGTCCCGGACGTAGCCGCCGCGCGCGATCGCCCGCCGCGCCGCGCGGCAGTCGAGTCGTCCGTAGATCCGGCCGCGACGGTGGCCGCCCAGTGTGCCGGGGGCTGCGCTGAGGTAGGGACGTCCGTCGCTCCCGACGAGCGTGTAGTGGGTCACCGTGCGTCGTGCAGGACGAGGCCGAGGGTGTGGCGGACGCCGGCGCGGACGGTGCTGACCCCGTGCCGGACGGGGGAGCGGGTCCAGCCGCGCGTGGATCGGGTGGGCCGGTCGCGGGTCGTGAAGATCAGGGCGTGACCTTGCTGCAGCACCGTGGCGGTGCCCCGGGACTGCGCGCGGGCGCGTTGCTCGACGAGGAGGAACTCGCCGCCGAGGTGGTCGTGGCCGGGCCGGTCGAGGCCGATCACCACCTGCAGCGGGAACACCAGGTCGCCGTAGAGGTCGCGGTGCAGGGCGTTCCAGTCGCCGGCGGTGTAGCGCAGCAGCAGGGGCGTCGGCTCGGGCTGTCCCGCGGGGCGGCAGGGGGGGCGGCC
>NZ_AJFC01000132.1:0-33762 GCF_000256505.1 Rhodococcus sp. P14
TCGCCGAGGCGCTGTGCCCAGTCCCGTGCGACGGGCAGCAGCCGGTGGTAGAACGCCGCGCGCAACCGGGTGATGCCCTCGGGTACGGGACTGCCGAAATAGCGGTAGGTGCCTTTGCCGAAGCGATACCGCGCCATGTCGATCGTGCTGCGGAAGCGGCGTTCGTCGTCCCACATCGCGGTGACGCGTGCGCACTCGTCCGCGGTGAGCAGCGGCCCGGTCTGCGCGCACCCCGTCGCGTCGAGCTCGGCGACGAGCGCCGGCCAGTCCTGAGCCTCGACCCGCGCGGTGAGCGAGTCGGTCCGGTTGGTCATCGTTCCTCCTCCGGCCGGGCAGTCCACCCCGTAGACGCTCGTCGGGCGGGAAACGTGAGATCCGGCCGGGAGGTTCTCGCGGCGAACGGGAGGAAACCGGCGACGCCACTCGCGCGTTGCCGCGACAACCTCCCGCTCGTCGCGGCAGTCACCCGTCGGCGAGCTTGGTGAGCAGGCGGGCGAGTTCGGTGCGTTCGGGGCCGTCGAGACGGGCGAAGAACTCGGTGGCCTCGGCGTCGCGCGCGGCATCGAGTTCGGCGGCGATGCGGCGGCCCTCGTCGGTGAGGTGGACGCACACGGCGCGACGGTCGGCGGGGTCGGCGACGCGGCGGGTCAGGCCGCGGGTCTCGAGCCGGTCGATCACCTCGGTGGCCGAGCGCGGCGCGATGCGCAGCGCCTTGGCGACGTCACCGAGGCGCAGCGGCTCGGGGGAGTGCCCGACGACGTGCAGCGCGCGGTGCTCGTGCGGGGACAGCTCCCACGGACCGAGGGTGGCGTGCCAGCGGCGGCGCAGCGTGCGGGTGGCGGTCATCAGCAGGTCGCGCAGCGCCGGGTCGGTGGGGACGTCGGACATGATGCGGATCATACCTCACTTGACGGTTGCCTCTTAGTGAGGCAACCTCAACAAGTACGTTTCGTACCTCACGAAGGAGGTGACGGGCATGATGCAGCCTCCGCCCGGCGGCGGGCCGGGACCGATGCGGCACGCCAAGCCCGACCCGCGCGACCGCGCCCAGCTCGAGGAATCCCCCGTGAGCGTGCGCCGCATCGGCGCGCTCTTCGCGCCCTACCGCTGGCAGGTTGCGCTCGTCGTCGGGCTCATCGTGGTCTCGTCGGTGATCACGCTCGCCAACCCGTTCCTCGTCCGCACCCTCATCGACCACGCGATTCCCGACCAGGACGTGCCGCTGCTGCTCGGCGCCGTCGGGGCGATGCTCGCCGTCACCGTCGTCGCCTCGATCCTCGGCGTGGTGCAGACGTGGATCTCCACCACGGTGGGCCAGCACGTCATGCACGACCTGCGCACCCGCGTGTTCGACCATCTGCAGCGGCAGTCCCTCGGCTTCTTCACCCGCACCCGCGGCGGGGAGATCCAGTCCCGGCTGACCAACGACATCGGCGGCATGCAGAACGTCGTCACCTCCACGGCGACCTCGATCGCCTCCAACGTCACCACCGTCGTCGGCACGGCCGTCGCGATGGCGGTGCTCAGCTGGAGGCTGTCGCTGCTGTCCCTGCTGGTGCTGCCGCCGGCGATCTGGCTCACCCGCAAGGTCGCCCTGATGCGCCGCGAGATCACCACCGTGCGCCAGCGTCGGCTCGCCGACATGCAGACCCAGATCGAGGAGAGCCTCTCGCTCAGCGGCGTCCTGCTCGGCAAGATCCTCGGCACCGGTCCCGCCATGTCGGAGCGCTTCGCCCGCACCTCCACCGAACTCGCCGACCTCGAGGTCCGCTCCCAGTTGTCCGGGCGCTGGCGCATGGCCACGATGAACATCGTCTTCGCCGCCATCCCGGCCCTGCTCTACCTCGTCGCCGGCCTGCCCGCGACGTCGGGCGGGATGACGATCGGCACCCTCGTCGCGTTCACCGGCCTGCAGGCCACCCTGTTCCGGCCGCTGATGAGCCTGCTCGACGTGGGCGTGTCGGTCACCGGGTCGCTGGCGCTGTTCAGCCGCATCTTCGAGTACCTCGACCTGACCGTCGAGATCGGCGAACCCACCGAGCCGGTGCACCTGGACCTCGGGCGCGTCGCCGGCGCCGTGCGGTTCGACGACGTCCGCTTCCGCTACGACGGTGCCGACCGGGACGCGCTCGCCGGCATCACCCTCGACGTGCCGGCGGGCTCGCACGTCGCGCTCGTCGGCGAAACCGGTTCAGGAAAAACAACTCTCGGGTCGCTCGTCGCGCGACTGTACGACCCCACGTCGGGGCGGGTGACGATCGACGGCGTCGACGTGCGCGACCTGCCGCTCGCCGACGTCGCGAGCCTGGTCGGTGTGGTCTCCCAGGAGACGTACCTGCTGCACGCCACGGTCCGGGAGAACCTGCGTCATGCCAAGCCCGACGCGACCGACGCCGAGATCGAGCAGGCCGCGCGCGCCGCGCACATCCACGACCTGCTGTGCTCGCTGCCGGACGGCTACGACACCGTCGTCGGGGCGCGCGGGCACCGCTTCTCCGGCGGCGAGAAGCAGCGCCTCGCCATCGCCCGCACCCTGCTGCGCGACCCGCGCATCCTGGTGCTGGACGAGGCGACCAGCGCCCTCGACAACGAGACCGAACGCGCGGTGCAGGCCGCGCTGGACGCGGCCCGCCGCGATCGCACGACCCTCACCGTCGCGCACCGCCTCTCGACCGTCCGCGACGCCGACACCATCGTCGTCCTCGACCGCGGCCGCATCGTGGAGCAGGGCAGCCACGACGAACTGCTCGCCCGCGACGGCCGATACGCCGCGCTCGCGGCCCGCACACAACCACAGGAAGTCGGCGTGTGACCGCCGCTCAGCCGGACACCGAAACGGCGCCGGTCCGCAGGCGCCGCACCGCGTCCGCCGCCGGCACCACGGCGGCGCATCGCGCCGCGAGGTACTGCAGCGCCTCGGTGTGCTCCCGCCGGGAGAAGTCCGCGACCCCGTCCGCGACGACGAAGACCTGCACATCCCGCATGAACCCGTCCAGCGCGGTGCTCAGGCACCCGATGTGGGCGTAGACGCCGGTCACGACGAGCTGGTCCCGGCCCCACGCGTGCATCCGCTCCCGCAGGTCGGTGCGGATGAATGCGCTGTAGCGCCACTTGGTGAGCTGCACGTCGTCCTCGCGCGGCGCGAGTTCGGCGACGACGGACGTCAGAGCCGGGTCGTCGGCCAGGCCGGGACCCCAGAAGTCGGTGAGCAGGGCGCGCTCGGCGGGATCCTGATCGCCCGGCTGGGCGGTGTAGACGACGGGAATGCCCGCCTCGTACGCCGACTGCCGGATCGTATCGATGTTCGGCACCACCGTAGCCAGCGGATCCGCCGTGCGGTCGAACGCGCGGACGAAGTACTCCTGCATGTCGTGCACGAGCAGCACCGCCCGCCGCGGATCGATCGTCCAGTCGACGGTGTTCTCCGGCAGGTCCGTGGGCATCGGATAGGAGACGGACTTCGGCAGGGCCATGGCGGGATTCGCTTTCTGTCGTCGGGGATCAGTGCTGCAGGGTGGCGGCGAGCGCGCGGCGCAGCTCGGCGCGGCTGGTCTTGCCCACTCCGGTGACGGGGAAGGCGTCGACGAGGACCACCTTGTCGGGGATCTTGTACGCGGCCAGGCCCCGTTCCCGCAGGAACGCCTTCAGCGCCGGGGCTTTCGGCGTGGTCCCGTCGGCCACGACGAACACGCACGTGCGCTCCCCGAGGTAGGCGTCGGGCACGGCGACCACCGTGGCGTCCAGGACGTGGGGGTGGGCGAGCAGGTGGTTCTCCACCTCTTCGGCGGCGATCTTCTCGCCGCCCCGGTTGATCTGATCCTTCGCGCGGCCCTCGACGACGACGTAGCCGTCCTCGGTCAGGCGCACGAGATCGCCGGTGCGGTAGAACCCGTCGGGGGTGAACGCCGTCGCGTTGTGCTCGGGCGCGGCGTAGTAGCCGCGGATCGTGTACGGGCCGCGGGTGAGCAGGTGGCCCGTCGCGCCGGGGGCGACGGGCCGATCCTCGTCGTCGACGATCCGGATCTCGTCGTGCGGGCTGATGGGACGGCCCTGCGTGCCGACGACGGTGGTGTCGGGGTCGTCGAGCCGGGTGTAGTTGACCAGGCCCTCCGCCATCCCGAACACCTGCTGCAGGGTGCAGCCGAGTTCAGGCGTCACCCGCGCGGCCGCTTCGGCACCGAACTTCGCCCCGCCGACCTGCAGGACCCGCAGCGACGACAGGTCCCGCTCGGTGCGGGCCCGCGCCGCGAGCCACGCCAGGGCGAGCGGGGGCACGAGCGAGGCCATGGTGATCCCCTCCCGCTCGATCAGCTCGAAGGCGGTGTCGGGGCTCGGGTCCGGGGCCAGCACGACCGTGCCTCCGGCGTGCAGGACGCCGAGGATCCCGGGTGAGCTCATCGGGAAGTTGTGTGCCGCCGGCAGAACCACGAGCATCCGGGTGCCGGCGTCGACGCCGCAGATGCGGGCCGACTCGCGCACGGAGTACAGGTAGTCGGTGTGGGTGCGCGGGATCAGCTTCGGTGTGCCGGTCGTCCCACCCGAGAGCTGCAGGAACGCCACGGATTCCGGGTCGACGTCGGCGCACGCGTCCGGCTCGTGTGCGCGCAGCGCGTCGAGCGCGGTGAACTCCTGCGCGTCGCCGGCGACGATCACGACCGGGGGCCGGTCGAGAGCCGCGCACACCTGCCGGGCCAGCGCCCGGTAGTCGATTCCGCCGTGCTCGCCGGCGATCACGTACGCGGCGGCGTCGGTGAACCGGCAGAAGTACCCGATCTCGGCGCTGCGGTGCGCGGGCAGCGCGAACACCGGCAGCGCACCGAGACGGAACACCGCGAAGACCACCTCGGTGTACTCGACGATGTTGGGTAGCTGCACCAGGACCCGGTCGCCGCGCTGCACCCCGGCCGCCGCGAGGCCCGCGGCGATCCGGTCCGCCGTGTCGGACAGCTCGCGGTAGGTGATCCGTCGCTCGGTGCCGTGGGCGTCGCGGCCGACGAGCGCGACGCGCTCGCCGTGACGGTCGGCCCGGCCGGACAGGAACCGGACGAACGTCTCGTCCGTCCAGTAACCCGCGGCGCGGTAGAGTTCCGCGAACTCCCGCGGGTAGCCGGCGGTGGCGGCCAGGGGAGTCCGGGTGGCGGCGATCGTCACGGGGGTCCTTTCGGGTCAGGCGCGCAGCGTGGCGCCGCCGTCGACGTACAGGGTCTGCATGGTGATGTGGCGGGCGCGGTCCGAGAGCAGGAACGCGACGGCGTCCGCGATGTCGGCGGGCTCGGCGATGCGGCCCAGCGGAATACCCACCTTGAACGAGGTCGCGTCGCCGTCGATCGCGGTGCGGGCACCCGCGTCGTCGCCCGGATCCGGCCACAGGGACCGTTGCATCGCGGTGTCCGTGGAACCGGGCGCGACGACGTTGGCGCGCACCCCGAATCGGGCCAGCTCGAGACCGAGCACCCGGACGATCATGTGGGCGGCGGACTTCGACGCCCCGTAGGCGCCCATCCCGACGCGGGGCACCCCCGCCGAGTTGGAGCCGACCGTGACGATCGCGCCGCGGCGACGTTCGCGCATTCCGCGGCCGACGACGCGCAGCACGTTGACCAGGCCGGTGACGTTGACGTCGAACATCTTCCGCCACTCGGCGGGATCGCAGTCGAGCACCGATCCGGTGGTGAACACACCCGCGACGTGGGCCAGCGCGTCGACCGGCCCGTGCTCGGCTTCCACCCGGGCGACCGCCTCGGCGACGGCGGCCGCATCGCACACGTCGAGACCGTGCACGGGAGCGGGCACGTCGAGCAGCGCGGCGGTCTCGGCCAGGCCGTCGAGATCCCGATCGGCGAGGACGACGCGGTGCCCGGCCCCCGCGAGGGTGCGGGCGGTGGCGCGGCCGATGCCGTGGGCCGCGCCGACGACGAGGGTGACGGACCGGCTCATCGTCGCACCTCGAGCGCGTCGAGCACCGTGCCGAACTTCGTTGTGGTCTCGGCGAGTTCGTCGAGTGGATCCGAACCGGCGACGATGCCGCCGCCGGCGTGGGTGGTGAGCGTGGTGCCGTCGGCGTCGAGGACGGCGCAGCGGATCGTCACCATCCATTCGCCGTCACCGTCCCGGTCGGCCCAGCCCACGGCACCGGCGTAGAAGCCGCGGTCGCCCTCCAGTTCGCGGATCAGTGCCCGGGCCGCGGCGGTCGGCGTGCCGCAGATCGCGGGGGTCGGATGCACGGCCAGAGCCAGGTCGAGCGCGGTGACCGACCGGTCCCGCAACCGGCCGGCGATCGGGGTGCCCAGGTGCCAGAGCTGCCGGGTGCTCGCCAGCGTCGGCGTACGGGGGATGTCGAGGTCGGTGCACAGCGGGTCGAGGCTCGTCCGCAGGGCCTCGACGACGTGGGCGTGCTCCGCGCGGTTCTTCTCCGATGCGGCGAGGCGTTGTGCGGTGCGCCCGTCCACCTCGGGATCCGGATGCCGGGGCGCGGACCCGGCCAGCGGATGGCATGTGACGAGGTCGCCGCGGCGCCGGACGAGCACCTCGGGGCTGGCGCCGACGAGGTGCCGGCCGGTCCACGCTCCGCCGGCGGCGGTGAGATCGACGGCGAAACCGTTTCCGGTGGGATCGTTTCCGGCCAGCCGGGCGAGCAGCGACATCGGGTCGACGGGTGCGTCCGCCCGCAGGAGCAGCGCCCGGGCCAGCACCACCTTCGCCAGGTCGTCGGCCGGATCGCGGAGCTGCCGCAGCGCCGTGGCCACCCGGTCGAGGTGTTCGTCCTCGGCGGGCAGTGTCGCGGCGATCCGCACCGGCGCGAGCGGGACGGCGGCGTCCCCGACGGGGCCCGGCTGGTGCCGCAGCGCGACGGGCGCCGTGAGCGCGGCGCGGTGATCGGGAGCGAACGGTAGCGCGCCGACGACGGCCGCCACCGAGCCGGCGCGCAGCGCGGCCGCGGCCTCGCCGGCCGAGTCGAACCGGACATCGACGCCCTCCGCCACGACGGTGCCGTGCGGACGCGACAGCACGAACGGGGCGGCGGTATCGGCCTGCCGCGGGGCGGCGGTATCGACTTGCCGCGAGGCGGCGGTGCCGCGGGCGGCGACCGGTGCTTGCATGTGCACAGACCTCTCGTAGCGGTGACAGGGTCGGTCGTGGTGCCGTGCACCCGACCCAGCAGAACATATACGGTTAGCCTAACCTTTGGTATCGTCACGTTTCGCGCCGGACCGGCTTCACTGCTCGTGATGCGATACGGCACAGTCGAATTCGACCGTAGAAAGGGGATCGATCGTGCCCACGTCCGGCCTGTCGACCTCGGAGTTTCCGCTGACGCGGGCCCAGTCCGGCGTGTGGTTCGCCCAGCAGCTCGACCCCGCGAACCCCGTCTTCAACACCGCGGAATGCGTCGAACTCCGCGGCGAGGTCGACGTCGCCGCCCTGCTGCGCGCGGTCCGGGAGACCGTCGCCGAAGCCGAGGTGCCGACCGCGGCCTTCGCCGTGCAGGCCGACGGATCGGTCGTCATCCGTCCCGGTGCACACGCGGCGCCGGAGCCTGCCGTCGTCGATCTGCGCCGCGAGCCCGACCCGGAAGCGGCCGCGCAGCACTGGATGCGCGAGGACCATACGCGCGTGCTCGACCCCGCACGGGAACTCTGCCTGCGCGCCGCCGTGCTCCGGCTCGACGACCGGCACACGGTTCTCTACCTGTGCATCCATCACCTGGTGATCGACGCCTACGGCTTCGGCCTGCTCACCCGGCGCATCGCCGAGCGCTACACCGCCGACGTGCTCGGGCGACCGGTGCCGCCGGCGAGGTTCGCCCCGCTCGCCCCCGTCGTCGCCGAGGAGGCCGCCTATCGCGCGTCCGCGGACTTCGCCGCCGACCGGGACTTCTGGGCCGGCTACCTCGACGGCGCCGAGGACGCCGTAGCCCTCGCCGACGGTCCCGGCGGCATCGCCGTCCGCTGCCGCGGCGTGCGCCTGACCCTGACCGCCGAACAGCAGCAGGGACTCTCGCGGCTCGGCAAGGCCACCGGGGCGAGCTGGGGCGACGTCGTCACCGCCGCCGTCGCCGCGTACCTGCGGGCCGCGACCGGACGCGGCGACGTGATCGTGGGATTCCCGGTGATGAACCGGCTGGGCAGCGCCGCGACGACCGTGCCGATGTCCGCGGTCAACGTCGTACCGCTGCGCCTGCGCCCCGAACCCGCCCGCACCCTCGCCGACCTCGTCGGCGACGTGCGCGCCGCGGTGGCGAACTGCCGTCCGCACCACCGCTACCGCGGGGAGGACATCCAGAACGACCTGCGCCTGCCCGCCGGCTCGCGCGGTGTCGTGGGGCCGTCCGTCAACGTCAAACCGTTCGGCGACCGGCTGCGTTTCGCGGACCTGCACGCCGCGGTGCATTCCGTGGCCCGGGGCCCGCTGCAGGACTTCATGGTCACCGCGCGGCCGCTCGACCACACCGGCGGCCTCGAGATCTGGGTGGACGCCGACGCCGACGCCTACACCGCCGACGACCTCGAGCGGCACGCCCGCCGGCTCGAACTCCTTCTCACCCGGGTCGCCGCGCTCACCGACCCGCACCGGCCGCTGGCCCGGCTGCAGATCCTCGACGCCGACGAGCGCCGCCGCCTCCTCGGCGAGCACAGCGGCGACGACCTGCCGGTGCCTGCGGGCCTCACGCTGCCGGACCTGCTGGCCGCCCAGGTGGCCCGCGACCCGGACGCACCCGCGGTGCGCGATGCCGCCACCGCACTGACCTTCGGCGAACTGGCCGCGCGTGCGCGCCGACTCGCCCGGCACCTCCTGAGCGCCGGGCTCGGCCCGCAGCGGCGCGTCGCCGTCGCGCTGCCGCGCCGCACCGACACGCTCGTCGCGCTGTTCGCCGTCCTCGAGGCCGGCGCGACGTGCGTCCCGCTGGACCCCGACCATCCGGCCGAGCGACTCGCGCACGTGCTCGCCGAGACCGCGCCCGGTGTCGTGCTCACCGGCGGCGACGTCGCCGCACGTATCGCCGAGATCGCCTGCGCCGCGAGCCTGCCCGATCCGGTGAACCTCGACGAGCTGGACCTGCCCGGTTACGCCGACGAGCCGCTGACCCGCGCCGAACGCGGCCGACCGCTGCACGAGCTCGACGTGGCCTACCTCATCCACACCTCCGGGTCGACCGGCCGGCCCAAGGGCGTGGAGGTCCCGCACCGCGGGGCCGTCAACCTGTTCCACAGCCACCGCGCGCGCGTCTTCTCCCGGGCCCGCGCCGAGGCCGGCCGCGACCGCCTGCGGGTCGGGCACGTCTGGTCGTTCGCGTTCGACGCCTCGTGGGGCCCGCACCTGTGGCTGCTCGACGGGCACGAGCTGAGCATCGTCGACGAGACCACGCAGCGCGACCCGCACCGGCTCGCCGAACTCGCCCGCAGCGAGGGGTGGCACTTCGTCGAACTGTCGCCCGCGCAACTCGAGCAGATCGTCGAGGCCGACCTGCTGCGCGACGTGCCGACCCTCGGGTTCGGCGGCGACGCCGTCACCGACACCCTGTGGCGACGCCTGCGCGACCGGGACGGCGCCGCGTTCAACTTCTACGGCCCCACGGAGGGCACCGTCGACGTCCTCGTCGCCGAGGTGGGGGACGCGGCGGAACCCGTGATCGGCCGGCCGGTGGCGAACCTGCGTGCCTACGTGCTCGACGCCGCGCTCGAGCCCGTCCCCGAGGGGGTGGACGGCGAACTGTACGTCGCCGGTCCCGGCGTGGTGCGCGGCTACCTCGGCGCGCCCGGCGCGACGGCGGCGCGGTTCGTGGCGAACCCGTTCGGCGACAGCGAAACCCGCATGTACCGCACCGGCGACGTGGTGCGGTGGACCGCGGACGGCCGCCTCGCCTACCGTGGTCGCCGGGACGACCAGGTCAAGATCCGCGGCTTCCGCGTCGAACTCGGCGAGGTCGAGGCGGCGTTGCAGGAGCTGCCCGGCGTCACGCGGGCCGTCGCCGGGGCGCGCCCCGACGCGACCGGCACCGCGCGGCTCGTCGCCCACCTGGTGGGCGGCGACAGCGACCCGGCGGCGGCCCGCGAGCACGTGGCGCGGCGGCTGCCGGCGCACATGGTGCCGTCGGCGTTCGTGTTCCTCGACGCGCTGCCGCTCACCTCGAACGGCAAGGTGGACCGCACGTCGCTGCCGGAACCGGACTTCGGGACTCTTGTCGGCGGGCGCGCGGCCGCCACCGAACGCGAACGCGTGCTGTGCGCCGCGTTCGCGGACGTCCTCGGCCTCGACACCGTCGGCGTCGACGACGACTTCTTCCTCCTCGGCGGTCACTCCCTCGCGGCGGCCAAGCTGATCGCGACGGTCCGCGACACGCTCGGCGTGGAACTGCCGATCCGCACCGTCTTCGACCACCCGACCGTCGAGGCGCTCGCCGCGCAGTGCCCGGACGGTGCTGCGGCCCTGCGGATCCCGCTGCGACCGGTCGAGCGCGGCGACCGGGCACCGCTGTCGGCGGGGCAGCAGCGGCTGTGGTTCCAGTTCCGCCTCGAGGGGCCGAGCCCGACCTACAACGTGCCGCTGACGCTGCGCCTGCGCGGTGTCCCCGATCCGGCGGCGCTGCGCGACGCGGTGCGGGCGGTCCTCGACCGGCACGAGGTCCTGCGCACCGTGCTCGAGGACCACGACGGCGTCGGCAGGCAGCGCGTGCTCGCCGCACCCGAGGTGCCGTTCACCGCCCGCACCGTCCCGGCGTCCGGCCTGGACGCGGCGGTGGCGGCCGAGGCGCGGCACGCATTCGACCTCGAACGCGAGATCCCGATCCGGGTGGCGCTCTTCGACGACGGAGGCGCGGAGACCGTGCTGCTGGTGCTCGTGCACCACATCGCCGCCGACGAGTTGTCCGCTCCCATCCTGCTGCGCGAGCTCGGCGCCGCGTATGCCGCCGCGGCCGCCGGACGCTCCTGGACGCCGGCGCCGCTCCCGGTGCAGTACGCCGACTTCGCGGTGTGGCACCGCGAGATCCTCGGCGGCGCAGACGGACTCGCGGACCGGCAGCTGGACTACTGGCGCGCCCGGCTGGACGGGATGCCCGAGGAGCTCGCCCTGCCCACCGACCGGCCGCGTGGGGTGACCGCCTCGTTCGTGGGCGGCACGGTCGAGCAGCCGGTGTCCCCGCACGTCGCCGACGCACTGCGCGCCGTCGCGCGCGCGGCGAACGTCACGATGTTCATGCTCGTGCACACCGCCGTCGCCGTCGCCCTCGCACGCAGCGGCGCGGGGGAGGACCTCCCGATCGGCTCGCCCACCGCGGGCCGGCCCGCGGCCGAGCTGGACGGCCTCGTCGGGTTCTTCGTCAACATGGTGGTGCTGCGGACCGACCTGTCGGGTGACCCCACGCTCGCCGACCTGCTCGCCCGGGTCCGCAGCACCGATCTCGACGCCTACGCGCATCAGGACCTGCCGTTCGACCGGCTCGTCGAGGCCCTCGAGCCGGCTCGCAGCGCCGGCCGGCATCCGCTGTTCCAGGTGCTCGTGCAGCATCGCACCCCGCCCGTCGTCGACGCCTTCGCCGGTCTGGAACCGCGCGTGTCCACCGTCGACACCGGCGCCGCCCTGTTCGACCTGACCTTCGACGTGATCGAGGACGTGGACGGTGGCCTACGGGTGCGGGTGGAGTACGCGCGGGACCTGTTCGACCCGACCACGGCCGACGCGCTGGCGGGGCGCGTGGTGCGCGCCTTCGACGCCCTCGGGACGGATCCGCAGACCCGCCTGTCCGCGCTCGACCTGCTCTCCGACGACGAACGCGACCGCCTCCGCTCCGGCAGCCCGTACGTATGTATGGACGAGATCGAGGACGTCGGGGCGGGCACCCTCGGCGACCTGTTCACCCGCCAGGCGCAGCGCACCCCGGAGGCGCCCGCGCTCGTCACCGGCACCGAGACGCTGACCTTCGGGCAAGTGCACGCCCGCGCCGGCCGTCTGGCCCGCTACCTGATCGGCCGCGGCGTGGGACCGGAGACCGTGGTCGCGCTGATGCTGCCGCGCGGCACGGACGCGATCGTCGCGGCCCTCGCGGTGTGGCAGGCCGGCGGCGCCTACGTGCCGGTCGATCCCGGGTACCCGGTCGAGCGCGTCGAGCACATGCTCGCCGACTCCCGGCCCGTGCTCGTCCTCGACGAGGCCGCGCTCGCAGCGGTGGACCCCGCGCTCCCGGCCGGTCCGCTCGAGCCGGGCGAGCGTCCCGGCGCCGTCTCCGGCGACGGCGCCGCGTACATCGTCTACACCTCCGGCTCGACCGGCCTCCCCAAGGGCGTCGTGGTGCCGCACCGGGGTGTGGTGAACCTGGTCGCGACGCAGCGCCGCCGGACCGTCGGCCGCGCGGAGGACCGGCCGCTGCGGGTGCTGCTCACCTACGCGCTGTCCTTCGACTCCTCGATCGATCCGTTGCTGTCCATGCTCGCCGGGCACACGCTGTACCTGCCGGACGCCGATCTGCTCGCCGACGCCGCCGCCACCGTGGACTACGTGCGCGCCCACCGCATCGACGCCGTCGACTGCGTACCGTTGCTCATGACCGAACTGCTCGCCGCCGGGCTGGTCGAGCCTGCGGCGCCGCACCGCCCGCGCCTGCTCGCCGTGGGCGGCGAGGCCGTGTCCGCGGACCTGTGGTCGACGCTCGGGTCGATCGACGGGGTGCGGGCGCTGAACATGTACGGCCCCACCGAATGCACGGTCGACGCCACCATTGCCGAGATCCGCGGAGTGCGCCCGCACATCGGGACGCCGATCGACGGTGCCCGGGTGTACGTGCTCGACGACCGCCTGCGCCTCGTACCGACGGGCGTGGCCGGGGAACTGTACGTCGGCGGGCCCGGCGTGACCCGCGGCTACCTGAACCGGCCCGGCCACAGCTCCACCCGGTACGTGGCCGATCCGTTCGGTGCCTCCGGAACCCGGCTCTACCGCACCGGCGATCGGGTGCGGTGGCTCGACGCGGGCGGCGACCGTCCGGTCCTCGAATATCTCGGCCGCAGCGACGATCAGGTCAAGATCCGCGGGTTCCGTATCGAGCTCGGCGAGATCGAGACCGTGCTGTCGGCGCATCCGTCGGTCGCGGGCTGTGTGGTCGTGGCACGCGAGGACGAACCGGGCCGGCGCCGGCTCGTCGGCTACGTCGTCGGCGATGCGACCGACCCGGAGGTGTTGCGGCAGCATATGTCCCGTCGCCTGCCCGAGCACATGGTGCCGGCCGCGGTCGTGGTGCTCGACGAGTTCCCGACCACCCCGAACGGCAAGGTCGATCGGCGGGCGCTGCCCGCTCCGGTCTTCGCGCCCGCCGGTGCGCCGCGCGCCCCGGCGAACGACCTCGAGCGGCGCCTGTGCGTGGTGGTGGCGGAGGTGCTGCACCTGGACGCGGTCGGGCCGGACGACGACTTCTTCTCCCTCGGCGGCGATTCCATCGTCTCGATCCAGCTCGTGTCGCGTGCTCGCGCGGCGGGACTGCGGTTCGCCGCGCGCGACGTCTTCGAACACCGCACCCCGGCGGGCCTGGCCCGGATCGTGCAGGTCGACCCGGTATCGGAGGCGACGGATCGGACCGCGGCCCTGGGTCTCGTCCCCGCGACCCCGATCGTGCACGACCTCCTCGACCGTGGCGGCCCCTACCGGAGATTCGCCCAGTCCCGGCTGCTGATCGCACCCCCCGGCCTCGACCTCGCCACCCTGGCCGGCGCGGTGGGCCGGGTGCTCGCGGGGCACGACGCGCTGCGTGCCGTCTTCGATCCGGTCGCACGGACCTTCGACGTCCGTGCCGCGGACGTCGTAGATCCGGCCGCGCTTGTCAGACGGGTGGACGTCCGGGGACTCGACGAGCGGGCGCGCTCGTCGGTGCTGTCCGAGGAGACCGACGTCGCGTGCGCCGCCCTCGATCCCGAGGCCGGCGCGATGATGCGGCTGGTCTTCTTCGACACCGGGCCGGACCGCCCGGGCCGGGTCCTGGTGGTGATACACCACCTGGTGGTCGACGGGGTCTCGTGGCGGATCCTGGTCCCGGACCTGGCCGCCGCGTGCGAGGGCGTCGAACCGGACGGCGGGGGAACACCGCTGCGGGCATGGGCGCGGGGACTGCTGGAGCAGGTCCCCGCGCGGCGCGGCGAACTGGCGTTGTGGCGCCGCGTCCTCGAACCCGCCGGGTGCGTGCGAATTGCCGGGCGGGACGTGGACCCGGTGCGTGACACGCTGGCCACGGTCGCGCGGGTGCAGGTGGAGGTCCCGGCGTCGGTGACCGAGGCGCTGCTGACCACCGTGCCGGAGCGGTTCCGCGCGGGTGTCGACGACGTGCTGCTGACCGCGTTGGCGCTGACCGTGCGCCGGGCGTGCGGCGGCGGGCCGGTCCCGGTGGACCGGGAGGGGCACGGACGTGAGGAGCAGGTGGTGCCCGGCGCCGACCTGTCCCGCACCGTCGGCTGGTTCACCACCCTGTATCCGGTCCGTCTCGACGTGTCGGCGGTGGACCTCGCCGAGGCCTTCGCCGGTGGGGCCGCCGCCGGTGCGGCGCTCAAGCTCGTCAAGGAGCAACTGCGGGAGATCCCGGACAGCGGAATCGGATTCGGCATGCTCCGTCACCTCGACCCCGACTCCGCGGCCGAGCTCGGGGCCGGACCGGCACCGGAGATCGGGTTCAACTACCTCGGCCGGCTGACCCTCGGCGACGGGACCGGCGCGCCGTGGACGGCGGCTCCGGAAGCCGGCGTGCTCGGTGGCGCCACCGACGAGGCGATGCCGGTGAGCCACGCGATCGAGGTCGGTGCCGTCACCGAGGAGACGCCGGCCGGGCCGGTGCTCCGCGCGACGTGGGGGTACGCCACCGGCGTCGTCACGGCGACCGTCGTCGCCGAGCTGGCACACGGCTGGGTCGCGGCGCTGCGTGCGCTCGCCGACCACGCCGCGCGCGACGACGCGGGCGGCTTCACGCCCTCCGATCTGACGCTGAGTGGTCTGGACCAGTCCGAGATCGACGAGTTCGCCCTGGAGTTCGGGTGAGTGTCTGTGCGCTGGGCCGGCAGGCGCGCCCGCAGGCCACCCCTGGCCGGCCCTGCGCACCTGTTCCTCACGATGCTGCGGTCGACCGACCCCGACACAGCCGGGCAGGACCGACCCCTACGCCGTCGTGCGCGAACTGCGACGCGCACTCGACCGTCGGGTCGGTACCTGCCCGGCCGGCCATCACTGCATCCTGACCGGACGAAGTCCTACCGCAGGACTCCTGGAAGGAACACGCTCATGGTGCAGTGATCACCTCGCCGAGGGCTCGGCTTCGTAGGTGACCCAGTTCGTTCGTGTGGCGAGGGTGTTGTAGAGCGCCTGGGCTCGATGGTTGTCCTCGGCGGTCACCCACTGCACCACGGCGCGGCCCTCGGCGGCGGCCATCTCGGTGAGACGCTCGATCAGTGCACGTCCGACCCCCCGGCCCCGGGCCGCGGGGTCGGTGAACAGATCGTCGAGGAAGAGACCGGTGGTACCGGTGTAGGGCGAGGAGAAACGACGGTGGTGTGCGAACCCGAGGATCTCGCCGTGCGCCTCCGCGACGAGCGCCTTGCATTCGTGTCGGGGATCCATGAACCATCCCCATGCACGGGAGACGATGTCCTCGGACTCGGGCAGCTTGTAGAACGTGCGGTACTCACGGAAGAGGACGCGCCAGCGGGTCTCGTCGGTGGGGGCGAGCGGTCGGACCGTCGGAGTGGTGGTCGTTGTCAATTCGGTTGCTCCTGTGGGTTTTCGAAGGTCTCGGGTCGAGCGGTGCCAGTGCGTAGTGTCCGCGGGCTCTGCGTCTGCGAAGTTCGATGCGGGATGCGCTGCGCTCGGCAGGCGGCAGCGTTCGGCCAGTGCTGCGTGTGAAATACGAGCGGTGGTGGTGTTCCGTCACCGGCAGGCGGCGATGAGCTCCTCGAGTCGGGCGGTTTCGGGTTCATCGAGGGGAAGCAGGGGCCGGCGCGGGGTTCCCGCCTCGACGCCGACGCTGCGCAGGCCCGCCTTGATCGTGGCCGGAAGCCCGCGGCTGACGATCATGTCGAGGAGCGGACGGAGCCGATCGAAGAGTTCGGCCGCCTCGTCCTCCCGGCCCGTGGTGATCGCGCGGTGGAACTCGACGATCCGGTGCGGGATCAGGCACGGCGCCGCGGTGCACCAGCCTGCGGCACCCGCCTGAAAGGCCCTCTGCGCCAGCGGGTTGCTGCCGTTGAAGAACGCAAGTGTGTTGCCGCTGAGTTCGTTCAGGCGGTGCATGCGCGCAATGTCACCGGTGGATTCCTTGACCATCGTGATGTTCTCGACCGTGGCGACGAGGTCGAACAGGAACTCCGCCGTCATGTCGATGCCGGTGGTAGCTGGGTTGTTGTAGACCATCACCGGGATTCCGATCGATTCGGCGAGGGTGGTGAAGTGCAACCGGACCTCTTCCTCGGTGAGGCGCCAGTACGAGGTGGGCAGCGCCATCACCGCCGTGGCGCCGAGGCGCTCGGCGATCTGCGCGCGACGGATCGTGCCGGCAGTGGTCAGGTCCGAGACTCCGACGACCGTCGGCACCCGGCCGTCGGTGTGCTCGATGGTTTCGGTTGCGACGGTGATCCACTCGTTGTGGTCGAGGTAGGCGCTCTCCCCGGTGCTGCCGAGGGGGGCGATCGCATCGACGCCTGCATCGATCATGCGGTCCAGCAGCAGGTGCAGGATGTCCACGTCGATCGTCTCGGGGTCTCGGCTGTCGAACGGTGTGACGGGGTATGCAACGATTCCGCTGATTGTGGTCAAGGTGCACTCCAAGAGGATTCGGATGGTGGGTGGCCGGGGTCAGTGGCAGTCGATCGCGTCCGGGTGGGAGCGCAGGGCCTTGCGTGCGTAGTAGCCGAAGTTGGCTTCGCTGCGGCGTGGGGTGAGGGTCCAGTCGTGGGCCTCACGCGCCAGCCGTGGGGGAAGAGGCTTGATCTCGCCGGCCGCCATCGCGAGCAGTTGCAGGCGGGCCGCCCGTTCGATCAGGTGCGCCAGCGAGCACGCCTCTTCGATGGTCGATCCGACGACGAGTTGCCCGTGGTGGGCGAGCAGGATCGCGCGCTTGTCACCGAGCGCGGCAGAGATGATCTCGCCCTCCTCGTTGCCGACGGGAACTCCCGGCCAGTCCGGCAGGAACGCACAGTCGTCGTAGAGCGGGGCGACGTCCATCTGCGAGACCTGCAGGGGGATCTCGAGCATGGACAATGCCGCCGCGTGCAGCGGATGCGTGTGGACGATGCAGTTCACATCCGGCCGTGCCCGGTAGATCCAGCTGTGGAACCTGTTGGCCGGGTTCGCCATGCCGCTGCCTTCGAGAACCTGAAGGTCCTCGTCGACGAGGAGCAGGTTGCTTTCGGTGATCTCGTCGAAGCCGAGACCGAGCCGCTGCGTGAGGAAGGTTCCCGGTGCCGTGCCGCGCGCGGAGATCTGGCCCGCCAGACCGGAGTCGTGTCCGGCATCGAACAGGGCCCGGCAGGTCAGGGCGATCTTCTGGCGGTCCGTCCACTCGGCCGCCGCGACCTCGGTGAGCATGGTCTTCTTGGCGGTCTCCATCAACTCGGCTTTGCCGAGATTCATCGTTGTCGCCATCCTCGGGGCTCCTTTCACCACGGACAAGTCGATGACACGTAGAGCACTATAGGACACAAAGTGTCCTATAGTGCAACCGGGTGACGTGGTCGGTAGGGTGGGCGTGTGCGGGGACGCCTGTCTTCGCGGGCGCAACCGAGAGGGAGGTGTGGACACGATGGCGGCGCTACTGCGGTCGCATCGACGCCGGGCGGGGTTGACCTTGGAGGCCCTCGCCGAGGGCACCGGGCTGACCAAGAGCTACCTGTCGAAGGTCGAGCGAGGGATCAGTACACCGTCGATCGCGGTGGCGCTGAAGATCGCGCGGGCCCTGGACGCCGATGTCAGTCAGCTGTTCTCCGACAGCCCCGACAACAGCATGATGACGGTCGAGCGGCGAGGTGAGCGCGCGCAGGTCGACGAGCGCGACGGGAGTGCGGTCTACGACGCCGTCGCCACCCGCATGATCGGTAAATCCATGCAGCCGTTCATTGTTCACCCGACGACGCAACCCGGATCCGACTACATGGAGCACCCGGGTGAAGAGTTCATCCTTGTCAAGGAGGGGACTGTCGAGGTGAGCATCCCCGATCAGGTGATCACCCTGGACGAGGGGGACAGCCTCTACTTCGACGCGAATACCCCCCATCGCGTCCGATCGGTGTCGCCGTCACGGGCCGTGCTGATTGTGGTCGTCCACGACCGGGACGGCGACAGTGCCGACGCCGGGCCGGCGTCGAAGTCCGCGCAGCGCTGCGCGCCCACAGCGCCGACGTCCAGCAGCTGAACGCCGCCTCTCCCGAGGGTGCCCCGACCCGAACCGTAGGCATACCGGCCCTCTGACTTCCGCCGATGTCCCCCGTCCTGGGCGGTGAGCCCCTCCGACAGGCCGGAGAACCCGCGCACAGCAGGGTCGTTCAAGCAGCCAACGGGTGACGTGATCCTCTCGGCCTCGTCGAAATGAGGGGTCGCGGGAATCTGGGGATACGCGCCCTGCGGTGAGCCCGTCGCGCAGATGCGGTTGCACGGGAGCAGTGCGCGAAGGTCGTGGGCGTGGCACCCTCCGATTGCTCGGGTGGAGGGGGTGGCCGGGCCGGTGCGCCCGACTCGAGGTCGCCCGGGGTCAGGCGAGTAGTTCTGTTGTGCCCGACCACAGCACGACCCCGGCGAGAATCGTCAGGACCGCGGAGGTGGTGCGGGCGAACGCGCGGGCATGGGACCGCAGCCAGTGGTCGACGACTTTCGCGGATGCGAACCAGGCGAGGGCACCGAACCACGCGGCTTCGGAGGCGATCAGCAACACCGCCACGGTGAGTTTGTCTGCTCCGGAGGCGTGCTGCGGTATCAGTGTGGCGAACACGGCCATGAAGAACACCACCGCTTTCGGGTTGGTGATGTTGGTGGCGACACCGAGCGCGAAGGACGTCGACGGGGATTGCGGCGATGCGCCCGTTGCGGTGTCGGTGAGGGGCCGCGCCCGGAGGGTCGCCACGGCCAGGTACAGCAGCAGCGCCGCCCCGAGGATCTGGACGGCGGCGAGCACCTTCGGTGGTCCGGCCGCCACACCCAGCATCGCTACGGTGACCCAGACCGCGATTCCGGTGGCGATCCCGAGGGCTGTGGCGATCCCGAGGCGGCGGGACCCCAGGACCGACTGTCGCAGCACCACAACAGCATCCGGTCCGGGGGAGACGACCCCGGCCAGCCAGACGCCCATCAGGGCCAGATAGCTACCGATGCTCACCGCGCCATCGTGCCATTTCTCCAGGATCGGGGCGGTGTCGCCCACCCGTCGGGTGCCGCACGGCGTCCACCTCGGGCCGCGCCGGCGCGAGGAGCATCTTCAGGAGGCGAGGGTGTCCACCGAGGCGGTGTTGCCTGCCTCGCCGAGGTCGGGGTTGCGGCAGGGTCGGCCTCCGCACCGGAGGGGCGGTGCGTGTGCGGCTGCGGTGGTGGCGACGCGGTGGCGGGGGAGCCGGCGGCTCGGACCGGCGCGACGCGTGAGGGGACGCCGTGGTCCGGAGACGTAGCGCTTGGCGCGCAGAGTAGGTTCGGTTAGCCTAACCAACTGAGTTCGGGCAGGTGCCCGGCGAACAGACATGTGGGAGTGAGCGATGCGGGTTGAGGGACTGGGCCGGGTGCGCCGCGCGGCGGCGATCGGCGCGGCGGCGATGCTGGCGATCGGCCTCGCGGGATGCGGCAGCGACAGCGGCACCGGTGAGGAGTCCGGCGCGAGCACCACGCGCACGTTCGAGGCGCAGAACGGGTCGATCGAGATCCCGGCCGATCCGCAGCGCATCGTCGCCTGCGGCTACGCGGTCCTGCCGCTGCTCCAGGCCGAGGCGAACCTGGCTGCGGCCTGCGAGTGGACCCGCGAGCTCGACAACATGGACGCCGAGACCGAGGCCGCGTACGAGGCCCTGCCCAAGGTGGCGCCGGACGGAGCCGTGAGCGAACTCGACTACGAGGCCGTGGCCGCCGCCGCACCCGACCTGATCATCATGGGCGTGCCCGCGCGCGTGCAGTCGCAGCTCGACACGGCCAAGCTCGAGGCGCTCGCTCCGGTGGTCTTCCTCGGCCTGACCGACCCCGGTGACTGGCGCATGCTCGGCGAGCAGTACGCCGACGCCGCCGGCGTCTCCGAGGAGTACGGCGAGTACAAGGAACAGTACGAGGCGCGTGCCGCCGAGATCGCCGACAAGTACCGCGGCACCCTCGGGAACCTGACCTTCGCCGGGGTCTGCAATGTGTGCGGCACCGAGCCGGGTGAGTTCTACCGCGAGTACGCCTCCTCGTACACCACCAACCTCTTCCAGGACCTCGACCTGCAATTCCCCGGTCAGCCCGCCGATCCCGAGGCCGTGCACGGCGAGTACCTCTCCGTCGAGGAGATCGGCCGGAACCTCGGGGACGTCGACGTCATCGTCTACGGCGTCGAGGGCGACGGGTCCGTCTCGCCCGAGCTGCAGGAGCTGATGGCCTCCCCGCTGTGGCAGGCCCTGCCCGCCGTGCAGGCTGGAAACCTGGTCCCGGTCCGGCACTCCCACGCCGCGACCTACGAGACCGCGCTGCTCGCACTCGATTCCATCGATCAGGCGCTCGCCGCGCTGCCCGCGAACCAGCAGCAGTAGCCCTCCCGGCACCCACGGCCCCCGCGTCCGGCGACCCGGGGGCCGTGTTCGTCGCACACCCGCTCCGATAGGCAGCCATGACCCGCACCTCCGCGCTCGAAGACATCGTTCCCCTCTCGCCGCTGCAGCAGGGCCTGCTCTACCTCAGCACCGTCGCCGCGCCCGACGACGCCGCCCGTGCCGCCGGAGCCGTCGAACCGGACGCCTACACCGTGCAGTCCGTGCTGCGCCTGACCGGGCGGGTGGACGAGGACACCCTGCGAGCCTCCGCGCAGGCGCTGCTGGACCGGCACCCTGCCCTGCGCACGTGTTTCCGTCCCCGCAAGGACGGCCGCACCGCCGGGCTCGTCGTGCGCGGTGTCGAGGCGCTTTGGCGCAGTGTCGATCTCACCGGTTTCGCGGTCGACGAGTCCGAGCGACGTCTCGCGGATCTGCTCGACGAGGATCTGCGCGACTGGTTCGACCTCGCGCGGCCACCGCTGATCCGCTGGCTGTTCGTGCGATTCGGGCCCGACGACGTGCGGTTGGTGCTCACCGCCCACCACATCGTCGTCGACGGCTGGTCCACCCCGATCCTGGTGCGCGAACTCCTCGAGATCTACGCCGCCGGCGGCACCGCCGCCGGGCTGGCCCCGGTGCGGCCCTTCCGCGACTACCTCAGCTGGCTCGACCGGCAGGACCACGACGCCGCTCGCGCGCTGTGGCGCGAATCCCTCGACGGGCTCACCGAACCGAGCCTCGTCGCCCCGCCCGGCGCCACCCGCGCCACCACACCCACCGTCGCACTCGCCGTCGACGTGCCGGTCGAGCTGAACGACCGGCTCACCGGCCTCGCCCGCGACGCCGGCGTCACCCTCAACACCGTCCTGCAGACCGGCTGGGCGCTGCTGCTGTCCGGACTCCTCGGCCGCGACGACATCGTCTTCGGCGCCACCGTCTCCGGGCGACCGCCGGAACTGACCGGCGTCGAATCCATGGTCGGGCTGTTCATCAACACCGTGCCCGTGCGGGTGCGCCTGGATCCCCGCGCCACCGTCACCGAGTTGCTGCGACAGGTGCAGCTGGCGCAGTCCCGCACCGTCGACCATCAGTACCTCGGCCTCGCCGAGGTCCAGCGGGAGACCGGGCTCGGGGAGCTGTTCGACACCCTCACCGTCTTCGAGAGCTACCCCGTGGACCGGGACGCGCTCGACCGCGCCGAGCGCGCGGGCGGGGTCACGATCGCCGCCGTCGAGGGCCGCGACGCCACCAACTATCCGCTCGTGCTCACCGCGGGTGTCGCCGAGACCCTCGTCATGACCCTCGACTACCGGCCCGGTGTGTTCACCGCGGACGACGCCGCCGCCCTCGCCGACCGCCTCGTCCACATCCTCGACACTCTCGCCGCCGCGCCGGACCGCCCGGCCGCCGGGCTGGACCTGCTCACCGGCGCCGAGCGCGGTCGCGTCCTCGGCACGTGGTCCGTCGCACCGGCCGCTCCCGCGGATGGCACCGTCGCGGCGCTGCCCGCCCCGGGGGAGCCCGGCACCCTCGCGGTGGTGTGCGGCGCCGAGGAGCGCACCTTCGCGGAACTGGGAGCGAACTCGGCGCGGCTCGCGCGGCTGCTGATCGAGCTCGGTGTCGGACCCGACGTGCTCGTGGGCCTGGCCCTGCCGCGCTCCGCCGCGACCGTCGAGGCCATCCTCGCGGTGCTCGCCGCAGGCGGTGCCTACCTTCCGCTCGACCCGTCGTACCCGGCGGACCGGCTCGCCCACATGGTCGCCGACGCCCGTCCCGGCGTCGTGCTCACCACCGGCGCCGTCGCCGCGGAACTCGGAGCGACCCTCCCCGGCGGTGGTGCGCACGTCGTCGTGCTGGACGATCCGGACGTGCAGGCCCGGCTCACCGCACTGCCCGCCGCCGCGGTGACCGACGCCGACCGTCGCCGGCCGCTCCGCCCCGGCCACACCGCGTACGTCGTCTACACCTCCGGCTCCACCGGTCTCCCCAAGGGCGTCGTCGTCACCCACGCCAATCTCGCCGATTTCCTTGCCGCACAGAGAGAGACGATCATGCCGTCGGCATCGGGCACACGGCGGGTGCTGCTCACCTACCCGTTCGCCTTCGACTCGGCCGTCGCCGCCCTGACCTGGCTGCTGTCCGGGCACACCCTGCACGTGCTGCCCGACGAGCACCGCAGCGACACCGCATTCGTCGTCGACTACGTGCGCACCCACCGCATCGACCACGTCGACTGCGTGCCCGTGCTGATGAGTGGTCTGCTCGACGCCGGTCTGCTCGACGGGGACCGCCACCGGCCCGCCACGGTCACCGTCGGCGGCGAGGCCGTCGGGTCGGCGCTGTGGCAGCGACTGCGCGCCGCGGACGACGTCGAGGCCTACAACTGCTACGGCCCCACCGAATGCACCGTCGACGCCGCATACACCCGGATCGGCGGCGACACCGTCACCATCGGCGGTCCGACCCCCGGCACCCGGCTGTACGTGCTGGACCGGTGGCTGCGACCGGCGCCACCCGGTGTGGCCGGGGAACTCTACGTCGCCGGCGGCGGTCTCGCCCGCGGCTACCTGGGACAGCCCGGCCGGACGGGGGAGCGGTTCGTCGCCGACCCGTTCACCGGGGACCGGATGTACCGCACCGGTGACATCGTGCGGTGGCTACCGGACCCAATCGACACCGTGCGGTGGCTACCGGACCCGGTCGGCACCGTGCGGTGGCTGCCGGACCCGGTCGACACCGTGCGGTGGTCACCCGACCCGGTCGACACCGAGCGGGGCGCCCTCGAATACGTGGGCCGCGCCGACGACCAGGTCAAGATCCGTGGTTTCCGCGTCGAACTCGGCGAGGTCGAGGCCGCGCTGGGTGCCGTGCCGGGGGTGGATGCCGCGGTCGTCGTCGCCCACACCGACGCCCGCGCCGTGCGTCGCCTGGTCGGCTACGTCACCGGAACGGCGGATCCCGGGGCCGTGCGCGCCGCGGTCGCCGCCCGGCTGCCCGACTACCTGGTGCCCGCCGTGATCCTGCCGCTGCCGGTCCTGCCGACCACGGCGAACGGCAAGGTCGACCGGAAGGCCCTGCCGGAGCCGGACTTCGGTGCCCTCGCCGGATCCGGTGAGCCCCGCACCGACATGGAGGCGGCGTTGTGCTCCGCGTTCGCGGAGGTCCTCGGTCTCGACCGCGTCGGCATCGACGACGACTTCTTCACCCTCGGCGGCGATTCCATCGTCTCGATCCAGCTGGTGTCCCGCGCCCGCACCGCCGACGTGCGGATCACCGCGCGTCAGGTGTTCGAACTGCGCACCGTCGCCGCGCTCGCTGCGGCCTGCGACGCCGACACCGGGGACGAGCAGCCGGCGCGGCCCGTCGTCGCGGCCACCGGTCCGGTCCCGCTCACCCCGATCGTGCGCGAAACCCTCGACCACGGAGGGGATCTGCGGCGCTTCGCGCAGTCCCGCCTGCTCGTCGCCCCGGCCGGGCTCACCGAAGCGCACCTCGCCGCCGCCGTCGCCGCGCTGCTGCGCACCCACCCCATGCTGCGCTCACGGCTCACCGTGGCCGGCGACAATGCGGAATGGATAGTCCCCGAAGATGTTCCGGACCCCGAGAGCGTGGTGCGCCGCGTCGATGCGGCAGGCCTCGACGGCCCGCGGTGGCGGGCGCTGTTCGAGACCGAACGTGCTCGCGCCCTGGCGGAGCTCGACCCCGCGGCCGGACGGATGATCCGCGTGCTGTTCCTCGACGCCGGCCCCGGCGCCGCGGGCCGGGTGTTCGTCGTCGTGCACCACCTCGTCGTCGACGGTGTGTCGTGGCGGATCCTGGTTCCCGACCTCGCGGCCGCCGTCGATCAGGCGCGGCGGGGCACCGCGCCGGACCTCGAGCCGGCCGGCACCTCCTTCCGGGACTGGGCGCTCGGGCTCACGGCAGCCGCCGCGTCCGACCGCATCGCGCAGTCCCTGCCGCGCTGGCAGCAGATCGCCGGAACCGCGGAACCGCGGCTCGGTGCCCGCCCGCTGGATCCGGCGCGCGACACCGTCGCCACCACCCGGTCGCGCGAGGTGCGGGTCCCCGTGGCGGTCGCCGAGAAGGTGCTCACCACCGTGCCCGCCGCGTACCGGGCGGGCGTCGCGGATGTGCTGCTCACCGCCCTTGCGCTGGCCGTGACGTCGGTACGCGGCGGCGACGGGCTGCGCGTGCACCTCGAGGGCCACGGCCGCGCCGAGCACGTCGTGCCGGGCGCCGACCTGTCCCGCACCGTCGGCTGGTTCACCACCCTGTACCCCGCCGTGCTCGACGTGTCCGGCATCGATCCGCACGAGGCACTCGCCGGAACCGCCGCCACCGGGACCGCTCTCGCACAGGTCAAGGAGTCGCTGCGGGCACTGCCCGACGACGGCATCGGATTCGGGCTGCTGCGGCGGCTCGCCCCGGAGGGAACGCGGAACTTCCCCGGATACCGTTCTCCCGACGTGATGTTCAACTACCTCGGCCGGATGACGCTGGGGGAGAACACCGGTCAGGAGTGGTCCACCGCACCGGAGGCGGGCGCGCTCGGCGGCGCCGTCGATCCCGGCACCCCGCTCGACCACGTCCTGGACATCAACGCCGTCACCGAGGACGGCCCCGCCGGACCCGAGATCGTCTGCGAATTCACCGCGGCGGAGGTCCTCGACGAGGAAACCCTCACACTCGTCTCCCGTCGCTGGGTGGAGGCCCTGACCGCGCTGGCCCGGCACGCCGACGCCCCCGGCGCCGGCGGTCCCACCCCGTCGGATCTGACCTACCCCAGGCTGACCATTACGGAACTGGACTCGCTCACCGCCGAACTCGGCCCGATCGACGACGTCGTGCCGCTGACGCCGTTGCAGCGCGGGATGTTCTTCCTCGCCGGTCTCGACGGCGGCACCGGGACCGACGTGTACTCGATGCAGACCGTCCTCGATCTGCGCGGTGATCTCGACCGGGACACCCTGCGGCGCAGCGCCGCCGCGTTGCTGCACCGGCACGCGAATCTGCGCACCGGGTTCCGCACCACTGCGGCGGGCGACCCGATCGGCGTCGTCCTCCGGGACCCGGGCCTGCGGTGGACGGACGTCGCCCTCACACCCACCCCCGTGACCACCCCCGCCCCCGTGGCCGAATGTCACATTGCGTCGGTCGGATCGACGCAATGTGACATTCGGCCGGTCGAGGAGCGCAGCGACGAGCTCGTCGCCGCGGACCGCGCCACCCGGTTCGACGTCGCGGCCGCGCCGCTGGTGCGGTTCACGCTCGTGTGCCTCGCGCCGGACCGGCACCGGTTGATCGTCGCCGCGCACCACCTGCTGCTCGACGGGTGGTCGTCGCCGCTGCTCGTGCAGGAACTGTTCACCCTGTACGGGGCGGGGGCCGATCCGGCTGCGCTGCCCGCGGTCCGGCCGTTCACCGACTACCTCGCCTGGCTGGGCGACCGCGACACCGACGACGGACTGCGCCGCTGGAGCGAGGCACTCACCGGGGTCGAGGAGCCCACGCTGCTCGCCCCCGCCGGCTCGTCGCTCGACGCCACGTTGCCCGCCGAACTTCCCGTGCCGGTTCCGGCCGGCCTGGCCGCGCGGCTGCAGCGCCGCTGCCGCGACCTCGGCGTCACCGTGAACACCGCGGTGCAGACCGCATGGGCGGTCCTTCTCGGCGCCCGGCTCGACCGCACGGACGTGACCTTCGGTGCTGTCGTCTCCGGCCGCGTCCCGGACGTGCCCGGCATCGAGACGATGATCGGTCTGTTCATCAACACCGTGCCCGTGCGCGTCGCGCTGCGCCCCGGCGAGCCCACCGACGACCTGCTCCGCCGCGTCCAAGGCGAGCAGAACCGGCTCCTCGATCACCAGTACGTCGGACTCGCCGACATCCAGCGCGCCGTCGGCGTCGGAGAGCTCTTCGACACCCTCATCGTGTTCGAGGGCTACCCGATCGACACCGACGCCCTCGCCCGCGCGCAGCGTTCCGGCGGCCTCGACGTCACCGACGTCCGCGGCCACGACGCCACCAACTTCCCCCTGGTGCTCGTCGCCGGGCTCGACGACGAGCTCGCCCTCACCCTCGAGTATCAGCGGGCGCTGTTCACCGCCGGCGACGCCGACGAGATCGGCCGCCGGCTCGTGCACCTCCTCGAGCAGTTCGCCGGCGACCGGCCGCGGCGCGTCGCGCAGCTCGACGTCCTCGGCCCGGCCGAGCGAGGACGGTGGCACGAGCTCTCGTCGACCGCTCCGGCGCCGTCGAGCGGGCACGGCACCGTGCCCGCTCTCCTGGCGGCGCAGATCGCCCGCACCCCGGACGCGACGGCCGTCGTGTGCGGGGACGAGCACCTGACCTTCGCCGAGCTCGGCGCCGCCTCGGCGCGGCTGGCACGGCGGCTGATCGACGAAGGCGTCGGACCCGAGGCGCTCGTGGGCCTGGCCCTGCCGCGCTCGGCCGAGATGATGGTCGCGATCTGTGCCGTGCACGCCGCCGGCGGCGCCTACGTGCCGATGGACCCGTCGTATCCGGCCGAGCGCCTCGCCCACATGGCCGGCGACTCGCGGCCGCGGGTCGTGGTCACCGGCGGCGGCGTCGCGCACACGCTGCGACCGGTGCTCGGTGCGGTGCCGGTGCTCGACCTCGACGACGAGTCGGTTCGTGCCGACGTCGCGGTCCGTCCGGCCGTCCCCGTCACCGACCGCGAGCGCACCGCGCCGCTCCGGCCCGAGCATCCGGTGTACGTCATCTACACGTCCGGCTCCACCGGACTGCCGAAGGGCGTGGCGGTCACGCACGCGAACCTGCTCGGCCTGTTCGACAGCCACCGCGCCGACCTGTACGTGCCCACGGTGGCGGCGGCGGGACGGCCGAGCGTGGGTGTCGGGCACGCGTGGTCGTTCGGGTTCGACGCCTCGTGGCAGGCGATGCTGTGGCTGCTCGACGGCCACGCCGTGCACGTGTTCGACGAGGACACCATGCGCGACCCCGAGGCGATGGTCGGTTACGTCGCCGCGCACGCCCTCGACTTCCTCGAGGTCACCCCGTCGTTTCTCGACCGCATGGTCGCGGCCGGGCTGTTCGACGGCGAGCACCGCCCCGCCACGGTCGGATTCGGCGGTGAGGCCGTCAACCCGGCGCTGTGGCGGCGGCTGCGGGAGCTGACCGACGGACGTGCGTTCAACCTCTACGGACCGACCGAATGCACCGTCGACTCGCTCGTCGGACAGGTCACCGACGCCGACGCCCCGTGCCTGGGCCGGGCCGTACACGGCGCCGCCGCCTACGTCCTCGACCGGATGCTGCGCCCCGTGCCGGTCGGCGTCGCGGGGGAGCTGTACGTCGCCGGATCCGGCGTCGCCCGGGGCTACCTCGGCCGACCCGACCTGACCGGCACCCGCTTCCTGCCCGACCCGTTCGGTCCGCCCGGCGCCCGTATGTACCGCACCGGCGACGTCGTGCGCCGCGTCCCGGCGGGCGACGGCCGGGTCACCCTCGAATTCCTCGGCCGCGGCGACGACCAGGTCAAGATCCGCGGATTCCGGGTCGAGCTCGGCGAGGTCGAGGCGGCGCTGACCGCGGTGCGCGGGGTGCGCGACGCCGTCGCCGTCGCCCACACCGACGACCGCGGGGTGTGCCGCCTCGTCGGCTACGTCGTCCCCGACGGCGACGTGGACCCCGCCGCCGTGCGGGCCGTGCTCGCCGAGCGGGTCCCCGACTACCTGGTGCCGGCCGCGGTGCTCGTGCTGGCCGCATTCCCCGTCACCGCCAACGGCAAGGTGGACCGGAAGGCGCTGCCGGAGCCGGACTTCGGGGCGCTGGCCGGTTCGGGGGAGCCGCGCACCGCGCGGGAGGCCGCGCTGGCGGAGGTGGCCGCCGAGGTGCTCGGCCTCGACCGCGTCGGGATCGACGACGACTTCTTCGCCCTCGGCGGCGACTCGATCGTCTCGATCCAGTTCGTCTCCCGCGCTCGGGCCGCCGGGCTCCGGCTCACGGCCCGGCAGGTGTTCGAGCTGCGCACCGTCGCGGCGCTGGCGGCCGTCGACGAACCCGCCGTCCCGGCGACGGTGCCCGCGATCGCCGCGACGGGCGACGTGCCGATCACCCCGATCGTGTGGGAGGCCCTCGCGTGGGGTGGCGACCTCGCGCGGTTCTCGCAGGCCCGGCTGCTCGTCGCACCCGTCGGCCTCACCGTGGACGTGCTCGGAACGGCCGTCGCGGCGCTGCTCGACACCCATCCGATGCTGCGGTCCCGGTTCGTCGTCACCGACGGCGGGCCGCGCTGGACCGTCCCCGAGGACGCACCGGACATCGAGACACTGGTGCGCCGCGTCGAGGTCGGCGAGGTCGACGCCGAGCGGTGGGCGGACCGATTCGCTGCTGAACGTGAAATCGCCTACGGCGCACTCGATCCGGAATCCGGAGTGATGGTGCAGGTGATCTGGTTCGACTTCGGGCCGGACCGCCCCGGCCGCGTGTTCGTCGCCGTGCACCACCTGGTGATCGACGGCGTGTCGTGGCGGATCCTCGTCCCGGATCTCGCCGATGCCGTCGAACAGGCCGGACGCGGCGAGACCGTGGCGCTGACGCCGCCGGGCACGTCGTTCCGGGCGTGGGCGACCGGCCTCGCCGAGGCCGCGCGCTCCGAGCGGGTCAGGACCTCGCTGCCCGCATGGCAACCCGCGGTCGAACCACCGCTCGGTGCGCGGCCGCTGGACCCGGTCCGCGACACGGTCGCGGCGCTGCGCTCGACGCACGTGCGGGTCCCCGTGCCGGTCACCGAGGACGTTCTCGCCTCCGGGGCCGTGAACGACGCCCTGCTCGCGGCGCTCGCCGTGGCGGTGGCCTCGGTCCGCGGCGGCGACGTCGTGCGCGTCGAACTCGAGGGCCACGGACGCGAGGAGCAGATCGTGCCCGGGTCCGACGTCGCGCGCACCGTCGGATGGTTCACCTCGATGTTCCCGGTCGCGTTGAACCTGTCCGGCATCGACCCCGGGGAGGCCCTGGCCGAAGCGGCTGGCGCACACGCGGTCCGCACGCGCGTCACGGAAGCCTTGAAGGCTGTGCCCGACAACGGTATCGGGTTCGGACTGCTGCACCGACTCGCCCCGGACCCGGCCTTCGACCGCTATCGGCGACCGCAGGTGGTGTTCAACTACCTCGGCCGGATGACGCTGGGGGAGGACACCGGTGCCCCGTGGTCCGGCGCACCCGAGGCCGTCGCGCTCGGCGGTTCCGTCGACCCGGCCACGCCGCTCGACCACGTCCTGCATGTCGACGCCGTCGTCGAGGACACCGCGGAGGGTCCCGTACTCGACTGCGAATTCGCCGCGCCCGCCGAGGTGCTCGACGAGCACACCGTCGACCTCGTGGCCCGGCGCTGGGTCCAGGCCCTCGCCGCGGCCGCGCGCATCCCCGAACCCGTTGCACCCGAAAAGGAGTGATCACATGTCAGCACAGTCCGGCACCGTGGACCGCGAGACGATCCGCACCGACGTCGCGCGGCTTCTCGAGATCGAGGCCGACGAACTCGACCCCGCGGTCAGCCTCGTCGACCAGGGCCTCGACTCGGTGCGCCTGATGGCGCTCGTGGAGCGGTGGCGCGACGCCGGCGCGGACGTCGACTTCGTCTCCCTGGCCACCGAACCGCAGCTCGAGGCGTGGTACGACCTGCTCACCGCGCGGTGACCCGGCCGTGGCCCTGATCGACAGGCTGGTCCTCGACCTCGACCCGCTGCGCACCAGCCGCGAATTCCGCTACATCTTCACCGCCCGGGTCGTGTCGCTGTTCGGCCTCGGCTTCCTCGTCGTCGCCGTGCCCCTGCAGGTGTATCGGCTCACCGGATCCACCGCGCAGGTCGCCGCGGTCTCGGCGGTGCTCGGCGTGACCACGTTCGCCGCCACCTTTGCCGGCGGGGTGCTCGCCGACCGCTACGACCGGCGCCGGGTCATCGCGCTCGCGCGCGGCACGGCGGGTGTGGCGTTCGCGGTGCTCGCGGTCAACGCGTTCCTGCCCGATCCGAAGATGTGGATCGTCTACGTGGCGGCGGTGATCGACGGTGTGTGCGGTGGGATCTCCGCGACGGCGCTGATGGCCGTCACACCCAGCCTGCTGCCGCGGGAGAAGATGGCCGCCGCCGGCGCCCTCATGGCGCTGACCGGCGACCTGGGCGCGATGATCGGGCCGGCGCTCGGCGGCGTCGTCATCGCGACCGGGGGAGTCGGGGTGGCCTACGCGCTGGCCGCGTTCACCACCGCGATCACGACCTTCTGCATCACCCGGCTGCCGGCGCTGCCGCCGGCCCACGTCGCCGACGAGTCGCCGCTGCGTTCGGTGGCGAGCGGCTTCCGCTACGCGGCGGGAAACCGCGTCATCGGCGGCGTGCTCGTGTGCGGGTTCGTGACGATGCTGCTCGCCGGCTGGTCGGTGCTCGTCCCCGAGTACGCGACGGAGGTGCTCGGCGCGGGACCGTCGGTGGTCGGACTGCTCTACACCGCCCCGGCGGTCGGCGCGGTGATCGGCTCCCTCACCAGCGGCTGGACCGGTCGTCTCCGCCGGTCCGGACAGGCGATCTTCGTGCTCATGGCCGTCTCCGCCGCGGGGCTCGTCGGGGCGGGCCTCACCGCGACCGTCGCGGTGGCGCTGATCGGTCTGGCCGCGCACGGCTTCGGCGACGCGCTCACCGACATCGTCCGGTATGCGACGGTGCAGAAGCACACTCC
Organism: Rhodococcus sp. P14; assembly: GCF_000256505.1. Classification (NCBI taxonomy): domain Bacteria; kingdom Bacillati; phylum Actinomycetota; class Actinomycetes; order Mycobacteriales; family Nocardiaceae; genus Rhodococcus; species Rhodococcus sp. P14. The sequence goes on from NZ_AJFC01000132.1 coordinate 31,431, forward strand.
CGACGAGTACCGCGGGCGTATCGCCGCGGTGTGGGCGGCGCAGGTCACCGCCGGCGCCTCCGTCGGCGCGGTGGTCGCGGGCGGTGTGGCGACGCTGGTGCCGATCTCCGCGGCGCTGCCCGCGTACGGCGCCGTCGGGCTGGTGGTCACCGCGCTGCTGTGGGCGGGCCTACGGACGCTGCGCCGGCTCGACGAGGGCACTAGCCTCGAGCGCGTCGTCTGAGTCCGTCCGGTCCGTGCCGCGATGAGTTCGGCGGAGCCGGCCGGTCTGTATCCGAGACAGCACGCCCGTCCGCGCGGACGGGGCAAGCCGAAGAGGAGTGGATGTCATGGGCAAGGTCACGGTCACCGAGTTCGTCTCTGCGGACGGCGTCATGGAGAACCCCGCGTGGACGTTCCCGTACTGGAACGACACGATCGCCGCGTTCAAGGACGGCGAATTGAACGAGGCGGACGCGTTGCTCCTCGGCCGCACCACCTACCAGGAGTTTGCCGCGGTCTGGCCCGATCATCCCGGCGAGGACGACGCGTCCAAGGCGCAGATGAACGACATTCCCAAACACGTCGCCACGACCACGCTCACCGAACTCGAGTGGAACGCGACCCGCATCGAGGGCGACGTCGCGGAGGGGATCCGCGCCCTCAAGGCCGAGAAGAACCTGCTGGTCATGGGGAGCGGCAGCCTCGTCGAGTTCCTGCGCAGTCAGGGACTCGTCGACGAGTACCGGCTCGCCGTCTACCCCGTGCTGGTCGGCTCGGGCCGGCGCCTGTTCGACTCCGTCGAGGCGCAGGCGACCCTCGACCTCCGCGACTGCAAGGTCCTCGACAACGGCGTCCTGCTGCTCGTCTACAGCGTGGTCTCCGACACCGTCGCCGTTCCGGACTTCGACTGACGGCGTACCCGCAGCCGAGGTCCGGCGCGAGCCGTTGTTTCGGGGCTCGGATGCGGGGAACCCGACGGCATGTCCACGTTCCGCACCCCCACGCCCCCGCGCAGCGACGGATGACGACCGGCGCTGCGCGGGCGCGGGACTACGACACCTGGTTCGACACCCCGTGGGGTGCCCACGCCTGGGCGGTGGAGCGCGACGCGGTCGACGAGGTCCTGCCCGACGTGGCCGGCCGGACCGTGGTCGAGGTCGGCTGCGGGACCGGCCGGCTCGTGAGCCATCTCGCCCACCGCGGTGCCCGAATGCTCGGTGTGGACCTCGCGGCGGGCATGCTCTCCGTCGCGACCGACCGGGCACCCGCCCGGCTCGTGCGCGCCGACGCCACTCGCCTGCCCGTGCCGGATGCCGTTGCCGACGCCGCCGTCACGATCGCGACCCTCGAATTCACCGACGCCGCGGCGGTGCTGGTCGAGATGGCCCGTATCACTCGCCCGGGCGGGCGCATCGTCGCGCTCACCCTCAACCCCACCAGCCCGTGGGGGTGGATCGATCGGCCCACCCGACGAGCGCCGTACTCGGCCGCACGCTACGTTTCTCGGCGAGAGCTGCGCCGCCTGGGCGGTCGACACGGCCGGGCCCAGGTGCGGGGCCGGTTGTTCACCGCGGCGCGGTTCGGGCATCGACTCGAGCCGATTGCCGCCCTGCCGGGCCGGATCGTCCCCTGGTTCGGGGCCGTCCAGATGCTCGTCGTCGACCGGGAGCTCTGAGAGACGGCCCGGCGCCGCGAAGACCCGAATTAGTGCAACTTCGGGGTTGCGGTTTGGGGAGAGAGATGCAACCCTGGAGTTGCACAAATCGTATCCCCGGACTGGAGGCGATCATGGCCCCGCTCGACATCACCCGCACCATCGACATCGCGGCCCCGGCCACCAAGGTATGGGCCGCACTGACCGAACCCGAACTGATCGCGCAATGGTTCGGCGACAGAATCGAATTCGACGCATCGCCCGGAGGCGCGGGCGCGTTCGGCTGGACGGGACACGACCACGGTCCCTTCCGCGTCCTGGTCGAGCATGTGGACGAGCCGAAGACGCTCGTCTACCGCTGGGCCCGCGACGCGAACGTGGACCCGGTGCCGGGTAACTCCACGGTGGTGCGGTTCGACCTCGCGGAGATCGACGGCGGCACCCGGCTGACCCTGGTGGAAACCGGCTTCGAGGAGCTCGTCGACCCGCAGGCGGCCCACGACGGCAACGTCGACGGCTGGCGCGCCGAACTCGGCGATCTGGTGGAGTTCCTGGAATCCCGGTGAACGATGTGGCGAAGGGAGTTCCGGCGGTGCTCGCGGTACTGGCCGACGAAACCCGCTGGAACATCCTCACCGCGATCGGCGCCGAGGACCTGTCCGCGAGTGCGCTCGCGGAGCGGCTGGCGGGCAGCCC
>NZ_AJFC01000133.1:0-3363 GCF_000256505.1 Rhodococcus sp. P14
CGATCGCGAAGCACCTGACCGTCCTCGCCGACGCCGGGCTCGTGGAGTCGTTCCGGATCGGGCGGGAGATCCGCTACCGGGCAATCGGAACCCGGCTCGGCGAACTGGCCGGCGAGCTGGACTCGATCGGACGGCAGTGGGACCGTCGCCTCGAGGCGATCAAGCGCATCGCCGAGCGACCCGGCTGACCGCACGAGCGGGCCGCGCGGTGCCGTCGAGGGGGTGCCCATCGGCACCCTCGGGGTGGTGGTACCGAGCGCCGTCGGCGCCGACCCTGTAGTGGTCCGCGGAGGGATCTGCTTCCTCCGGTCGAGTACCACTGGAGGGCAGGTCGATTCATGGCGTCGAACGGCGAACGCGGGATCCGGCAACGGGTCCTGCAGTTGGTGACCACAACGGGAGCGGCGACGGCCCTGATCGCGGGCGGGTTCTCGTCTCCGGTCGTCGCCACCGGCTTCGCCTCCACGACCGGTGAGATCCCGCCCGGCCTCGAACCGTTCTACACCCAGCAGGTCCGGTGGGAGTCGTGCGACGGCTACAGCACCGACGGGTCGGACCTGGTCGGGGCCGGGCTCGAGTGCGCGCGGGTGACCGTGCCGATCGACTACGAGAGCCCCGAGGGCGATACGGCGCAGGTCGCCCTGTCCCGTTCGCGGGCGACGGGAGAGAAGATCGGATCACTGCTCGTCAACCCGGGCGGACCGGGAGCCTCCGGGCTCGGGACGGCCGTCGTCGCCGACGGCACCGAACTCGCCGAGCGGTTCGACGTCGTCGGATTCGATCCGCGCGGAATCGGGGCGTCGACGCCGCGGATCGACTGCCTGACATCCGAGGAGACCGACGCGTGGCGGCAGGATCCCGTGGTGGACATGACCGCCGAGGGCATTGCCCGGGCCGAGCAGAAGAGCCGGGAGTACGCGGCGCGCTGCGCCGAACGCACCGGCACCGACGTGCTCGCACACGTGGGCACCCGCGACGTGGTGCGGGACATGGACGTCATCCGGGCCGCGCTCGGCGACGCGGGATTGAACTACCTCGGATACTCGTACGGGACCCGGCTCGGCTCGGCCTATGCGGAGGCGTTCCCCGGCAACGTACGCGCGATGGTGCTCGACGGGGCGCTCGATCCACAGCAGGACCCCGTCGAGGAGGCGGTGCGGCAGGCCGCCGGCTTCCAGCAGGCATTCGACGCGTTCGCCGCGAACTGCGCGACCCGCGAGGACTGCCCCCTCGGCGCCGATCCCGCGGCCGCGGTCGCGCGGTTCCGCTCGCTGGTCGATCCCCTCATCGACCGTCCCGCGGCCACGGACGATCCGCGGGGACTGAGCTATCCGAACGCGATCAGCGGTGTCGTCGCCACCCTGTACTCGCCGCAGGGCTGGGAGTACCTGCGGACCGGACTCACCGAGCTGGAGCAGGGCCGGGGCGACACGCTGCTGCTGCTGGCCGACATGTACGAGGGCCGGTTCGCCGACGGCTCGTACTCGAACTCCGGCGAGGCGATGGCGGCTGTGCGGTGCGTCGACGACGCCGCCGTGACCGACCCGGCGGTGGCCGGTGAACTCGACACCCGGTCCCGTGCAGCGGCACCGTTCCTCGACGACGGCCGCGGCACCGGCAACGCGCCGCTCGGTGCGTGCGCCTTCTGGCCCGTGCCGCCGACGGGAGATCGGCACGCCGTGGAGGTCGACGGCCTGCCCCCGATCGTCGTCGTCTCCACCACCGAGGATCCGGCGACGCCGTACCAGGCGGGGGTGGACCTGGCGAAGCAACTGGACGCGGTGCTCGTCACGTACCGCGGAACCCAGCACGGGGTGGTGCTGAGCGGCCAGTGGTGCATCGACCTGCCTGTCGCACGCTACCTCGTCGATCTCGCTGTGCCGGAGGGGGATACGACATGCTGAGCCGTACCGGATCCGATTCGTCGGGACGGACGGTCAGGGCGTCCGCGGCGGCCACCGCGGGCGGGCATCGCGAATTCGGAGCCGAACGTCAGGGTTTCCCGAGCCTGCTGCCGGCTGCGCGAGTCGGTGTCGAGTCGTCCGACGGGCGGGGAACCGCCTCGCCCCTGACGAGAGGACTGCGAAGTCGTGAAGGTTCTGAACACGAAGCTGGGCAAGGTCGCGGCGACCGGGACGATCGCGTTGGCGGCGGTGGGCGCCGGCGCCGCGAGCGCCGAGGCGTCCCCGATGCAGCACCAGCAGCAACAGCCGCAGCCGGCCCCGCAGCATCAGCAGCCCGGGTCGCAGGGGCACGGGTTCTGGCTGTTCGACCGGTGGGTGCCGCTGCCGTGGTGACGACGGTGCCCGCGTGAGGGCGCGCAGCGACCGTGCCGTTCCGGCGCGGTCGCTGCGCCTCGCGCCCACGCTCGTCGCCGCGGCTCCGAGTCGTCGCCGGGCCCCACCCTCGGCCGACCTGGCAGACTCGATCGGGAAGGCGACGAGGAGACAGACGGTGACAGAAACGGTGGACGGCGCTGACGACGTGCAGCTGAGGCAACCACGACTCGAGCCCGCGCAGCTCCACCTGGACCCGCCGCAGATCGCGCTCCAGCGGGAGTTCCGCCGCGTCCTGATGGTCTACAAGTTCGGCATCGACGAGATGATGACCAAGATCAACATCCTGCGGGAGGAGTTCGGCTTCGCCCACGACCACAACCCGATCGAGCACGTCAAGTCGCGGCTGAAGACCCCCGAATCGGTCGTCGAGAAGGCCGTCCGCAAGAACCTGCCGCTCACCCTCGACGCGATCCGCGACAACATCTACGACATCGCGGGCATCCGCATCACCTGCAGCTTCGTCTCCGACGTCTACCGGATCTTCGACCTGATCACCGGGCAGCACGACATCCGGGTCGTCCAGGTCAAGGACTACATCGCGTGCCCGAAGCCCAACGGATACCGGAGCCTGCACGCGATCGTCGAGGTCCCCGTCTTCATGTCCGACCGCGTGCAGCCGGTGTTCGTCGAACTGCAGATCCGCACCGTCGCGATGGACTTCTGGGCCAGCCTCGAACACAAGATCTTCTACAAGTACGACAAGGCGGTGCCCGTCGAACTGCTCGACGAACTGCGCGCGGCGGCCGCGACCGCCCGCGACCTCGACGTCCGGATGGAGGCCCTGCACGACCAGGTGCACGGGCCCGACTCGTCGCCCTGAGCGGCCTGCGGCCGAGCGAATGTATCGCCCGCCGGCGCTGAGGAGGGGGACGATACATCCGCTCGGCCCGAGTCGCTCGGCCCGGCTCAGGCGTCGTGCTCGGTGAAGTCCCGGTCGTGGTCGGTGGTGCGGCCGTACCCGGTCTCGGTCATGCCGTGCCGCCAGTAGCCGATGACGAGGGTGGACCGGCGGGGGGAGCCGGGC
>NZ_AJFC01000134.1:0-10391 GCF_000256505.1 Rhodococcus sp. P14
ACCGGCGGTCGAAGCCGGCCTCGTGGCGCAGGTAGCTGCGCATCCGCAGCACGGTCTTCGATTCGGCCGACACCCACGCGAATCGCTTCAGTTCGCCGTCGGGGATCGGCACGGCGGTCGCCGCGTCGGTCAGGTGCGTGGTGGTGCCCGCGGGGGCGCCGTCGCGGTGCACCCAGCGGATCTCGATGTCGGCGGGGGAGCGCAGGTCCTGGTGTTCGCCCTCGTCGGCGACCTCGACGACGGCGGTGCCCCGGGCGCCCTCGGGGAGGCGTTCGAGCATGCGGCCGATCGCGGGCAGCGCCGTCTCGTCGCCGACGATCAGGTACCAGTCGGCCGGGGGCGCGACGATCCCGCCGCCGCCGGCCGCCGCGAGGCGATCGCCGGGACGGGCCCGCTCCGCCCAGGCACTGGCCAGGCCCTCGTCGCCGTGCCGGACGAAGTCGACGTCCATCTCGGCGGCCGCGGGGTCGAGTCGCCGCACGGTGTAGGTGCGGACCTGCGCCTTGAGCGTGGGGTCGGGCCACTCGAGGCGCCGGCCGCCGGTGTTGACGGGCAGGTCGAGGTCACCGTTCGCGCGCGGGAAGATCAGCTTGATGTTGGGCACCCGGGTCGGGTCGCTCGCGTAGACCTCGACGCCGCGTCCGGCGAACGTGACGCGGCGCATGCGGGGGGTGATGTCCTCGACCTTCGCGACTTCGATGACGCTGGGCAGCAGCCCGTCTTCGTTCGACATACCCCACACCTTAGGTGAGCCTTTCCAATCTAGGTGGGGTCGGGTTGTTCCGCAGGCCGGTTCGGCATCGTGGCGGCCGTCACGGCCAGGGCCACCGCGGTCACGAGAAGGGCGACGAACACCGGCGCCACCGCGTCGGCGAGCTGCTCCGGCGCGAGCGGTCCCGAGCCGGCGACGTCGTGCGCGGCCGCATTCGCCAGTGCCCCGAAGACCGCGACCCCGACGGCGCTGCCGATCGAGCGGGCGAACGAGTACGCCCCCGTCACCACCCCACGCTCGGCCCACGTCACGCTCGACTGCGCCGAGATCAGCGCCGGGCTCGCGATCAGGCCCATCCCGAGACCGACGAGTACGCAGCACCCCGCGACCTGCCACACCGGTGACCGCTCGTCGAGCAGCGTCAGCAGACCGGTGCCGGCCAGCACCGGGACGGAGCCGATCATCGCGGTGTTGCGGAACCCGATCCGCAGGTAGAACCAGCCGGAGCGCGCCGCCGCGAGCGGCCAGCCGATCGTCATCGTCGACAGGGTGAATCCCGCCACCAGCGCCGTGGTGCCCAGCGACCCCTGCACGAACGCCGGCACGTAGGAGGTCAGGCCCAGCACCACGGCGCCGACGAGAGCAGCGACCGCGCTGCTGGTGAGCACGACGCGGCGGGCGAAAACCCACGGCGGCAGGATCGGCTCCGCCGCGCGTCGCTCCACCCACACGAACAGCAGCAGCAGCGTCGCGGCGGCCGCGAACACCCCGACGCTCGGCGCCGACGCCCACGCCCAGGCCTGCCCACCCTCGAGCAGACCCAGGATCAGCAGTCCGGAGCCCGCCGCGAGCGTCGCGGCACCGGCCCGGTCCACCGGCCGCCGCGGCCCGGAGGGCCGTGACTCGGTGAACGCCCTCAGCAGCACCGCCACGGCCAGCGCGCACAGCGGCAGGTTGATCCAGAAGATCCACCGCCACGACACGAAGTCGGAGAAGACCCCGCCCACGGCGGGGCCGACGATCGCCGACATGCCCCACACGCTCGCGAGGTAGCCCTGGGCCTTCGCGCGTTCGGCGACGGTGTAGATGTCGCCGGCGATGGTCTGCGCCATCGGCAGCACGGCCCCCGCGCCCAGTCCCTGTACCGCGCGGAACGCGATCAGGGCCGGCATGCTCCATGCCAGCGCGCACAGCGCCGAGCCCAGGGCGAACAGCGCGATCCCGAACACCAGCACGGGTCTGCGCCCGTACACGTCCGACAACTTGCCGTACACCGGCACGAGCACGGCCTGGGTGAGCAGGTAACTCGAGAACAGCCACGGGAACTGCGTGAAGCCACCGAGGTCCGCGACGACGGTCGGAACGGCGGTGGCCAGGACGGTGCTCTCGAGTGCGACGAGCGCGGTGGCGAGCATCAGGGCCGCGAGAATCGGTCCGCGTTCCGAGCGCAGACCCACGTCGATCCGGGGTGCCGCCGACATCACGCTCCTGTTCGGGGTGGGGTTCCGGTCACGATCATTGTCGTCGTGAACGATCCCGGGATCGGGCGGGGGTGCCGTGCAGGTCCGGGCGGCGCACTAGGGTGGCACCGTGCGTCCATCACTCGAGTCCTACCCCCACCTCGCCGGCGGCAAGGTCCGGGACCTGTATGTCATAGACGACGAGCACCTGCTCCTCGTGGCCAGCGACCGGATCTCGGCATACGATCACGTGCTCGACACCCCGATTCCCGACAAGGGCCGGGTGCTCACCGCGATGAGCGTGTTCTTCTTCAACCTGCTCGAGGTGAACCATCACCTCGCCGGTGAGCCCGACGACGACCGCATCCCCGCCGAGGTCCTCGGCCGCGCCCTCGTCGTCAAACGGCTGAAGATGGTGCCGATCGAGTGCGTCGCCCGCGGCTACCTCACCGGATCGGGCCTGATCGACTACCGGAGGACCGGTGGGGTGTGCGGCGTCCCGTTGCCCGACGGCCTCGTGGAGGCCAGCCGGCTGCCCGATCCGATCTTCACTCCCGCGAGCAAGGCCGAACTCGGCGACCACGACGAGAACATCACCTTCGACGAGGTCGTCGACAAGGTCGGCCAGGATCTCGCCGTGAAGCTGCGCGAGGACACCCTCGACATCTACGGCCGCGCCGCGATGTACGCGGCGGACAAGGGCATCCTGCTGGCCGACACGAAGTTCGAGTTCGGACTCGACGGCGCCGGGCACCTCGTCCTCGCCGACGAGGTGCTCACCCCGGATTCGTCGCGCTACTGGCCCGCCGAGGGGTACGAGCCGGGCAAGGTGCAGCCCAGCTTCGACAAGCAGTTCGTGCGCGATTGGCTGACGAGTCCCGAGTCCGGATGGGACCGCACCTCCGACACCCCGCCGCCGCCCCTGCCGCAGCACATCGTCGACGCCACCCGTGAGAGGTATATCGAAGCCTACGAACGGATCTCGGGTCTGTCGTTCTCCGACTGGCTGGAGCCGAGCGCATGACCGCGCCGATCGCCAAGCGGGTGCCGTCCGAGCGGGTGCATCACGGGCACACGTTCGTCGACGAGTACGAGTGGCTCCGCGACAAGGAGAACCCCGAGGTCATCGCCCACCTCGAGGCCGAGAACGCGTGGACCGAGAAGCAGACCGCGCACCTGGCGCCCTTGCGGGAGAAGATCTTCGAGGAGATCAAGTCCCGCACGCAGGAAACCGACATGTCGGTGCCCACCCGCATGGGGGACTGGTGGTACTACGCCCGGACCGCCGAGGGCAAGCAGTACAGCATCCAGTGCCGCTGCCCGATCTCCGACCCCGACGACTGGAATCCGCCGGAGCTGGCACCGGGTGTGGAACTGCCCGGGGAGCAGGTGCTGCTCGACGGCAACGTCGAGGCCGCCGGGCACGAGTTCTTCTCCCTCGGTGCGTTCTCGATCAGCCACGACGGGACGCTGCTCGCCTACTCGGTCGACGTCGTCGGCGACGAGCGCTACACGCTGCGGTTCAAGAACCTCGGCACCGGTGAGCTGCTCGCCGACGAAATCCCCGGGACCGCACCCGGCGCGACGTGGGCGATCGACCACAGCCACATCTTCTATCTCACCGTGGACGAGTCCTGGCGACCGGACACCGTGTGGCGCCACCGCCTGGGTACGTCCCACACCGAGGACGTCCGGGTCTTCCACGAGTCCGACGAGCGGTTCTGGGTGTCCGTGGGCACCACCCGCAGCGAGAAGTACCTGATGATCTGGGTGGGATCCAAGATCACGACCGAGGGGTGGGTACTCGAATCCGCCGACCCCACCGGCGAGTTCCGGGTGCTGCTGCCGCGGCGCGAGGGGGTCGAGTACGGCGCCGAGCATGCCGTCGTCGGCGGCGAGGACCGGTTCCTGGTCATGCACAACGACGTCGTCGAGGTGGTGGACGACGCGACGGGTGAGATCACGCGCGAGAAGGCGGAGAACTTCGTTCTCGCCGAGGCACCCGTGGACGATCCGTCTGCTCTGCGCACTCTGATCGGGCACCGGCACGACGTGCGCCTCGAGGACGTCGACGCGTTCGCCGGGCATCTCGTGCTCGGTTACCGGCGGGAGGCGCTGACCCGGCTCGCGGTGTGGCCGCTGACCGCCGACGGCTACGGCGAGCTGACCGAACTCGAGTTCGACGAGGAACTGTTCGCCGTCGGTCCGGGTGCGAACCCGGAATGGCACCAGCCGATGCTGCGGCTCGGGGTCACGTCGTTCATCACCCCCAGCCGCGTCTACGACTACGTCGTCGACTCCGGAGAACTGTTGCTGCGCAAGGCCCAGCCGGTGCTCGGTGACTTCGATCCGTCGGACTACGAGCAGCGCCGGGACTGGGCGGTGGCAGAGGACGGCACGCGCATCCCGCTGTCGATCGTGGCCCGCAAGGGTGCGCCCGCGAATGCGCCGGCGCTGCTCTACGGGTACGGGTCGTACGAGGCCAGCATCGACCCAGGCTTCTCGGTGGCGCGGCTGTCGCTCCTCGACCGGGGGATGGTCTTCGCGGTGGCCCACGTGCGGGGCGGCGGCGAGATGGGCCGGCACTGGTACGAGAACGGCAAGACGCTGGCGAAGAAGAACACCTTCACCGATTTCGTCGCCTGCGCCCGGCATCTGATCGACATCGGCGTCACCCGGCCCGACCGCCTCGTCGCCGACGGCGGCAGTGCGGGCGGACTGCTCATGGGTGCGGTGGCGAACCTCGCGCCGGAGTTGTTCGCCGGGATCCTCGCGAACGTGCCGTTCGTCGACCCGCTCACCTCGATCCTGGACCCGTCGCTGCCGCTCACGGTGATCGAGTGGGACGAGTGGGGCAACCCGCTCGACAACCCCGAGGTGTACGAGTACATGCGCTCGTACAGCCCGTACGAGAACGTCGAGGCGAAGGACTACCCGGCGATCCTCGCGATCACCAGCCTCAACGACACCCGGGTGCTCTACGTCGAACCCGCCAAGTGGGTGGCCAAGCTGCGCGCGACGAAGACCGGCGACGCGCCGCTGCTGCTCAAGACGGAGATGAGCGCCGGCCACGGGGGCGTGTCCGGCCGGTACGAGAAGTGGCGCGAGGTCGCCTTCGAGTTCGCGTGGGTCCTCGAGACGTCGGGCGCATATCGTCCCTGAACGTTGTTGTGGCCCAACGCCCTGGTGGCCGAATGCCTGGTGGCCGAATGTCACATTGCGTCGATGTCATCGACGCAATGTGACATTCGGTCCACGGGCGGCTCCCCGGGGCGGCCCCTCGTTCAGCGCGGGGCGTAGCGGATCTGCGGACGGCCGGCGCGACCGTACTCGGTGTGCCGGGCGGCGACGCCGTCGTCGGCCAGGCGTTCGAGGTACCGCCACGCCGTCACCCGCGACACGCCCACTGCGCTGCCCACCTCGGCGGCCGTCAGCGGGCCCGACGCCTCCCGCAGACACCGGGCGACCGCATCGAGAGTGTGGGGCGCGACGCCCTTCGGGGACGACGCACGCGGATCGGAGGTCCGCAGCGCCGCCATCGCCCGGTCGATGTCGTGCTGGCCGGCGGCCGCGCCGGACGCGCCGAGCGCCTTGCGGTAGGCCAGGTAGTGGTCGAGCTTGTCGCTCAGGGCGGCGAAGGTGAAGGGCTTGAGCAGGTAGAGCACGATGCCCCGGGCGACGGCGGTGCGAACGACCTCGAGGTCGCGCGCGGAGGTCACGGCGATGATGTCCGGGCTCGGCCGGATCCCGCTCAGCGCCGCCGCGACGTCGAGGCCGCTCATGTCGGGCAGCCCGATGTCCAGCAGCACCAGATCCACCGGCTCACCGGCCTTCGCGGCCTCCGCGACGGCACGCAGCGCGTTCCGGCCGGTGCCGGCGACGGCGACGACCGTGAACTGCGGCAGTCGATCGACGTACGCGCGGTGGGCGTCGGCGATGCGAGGCTCGTCCTCCACGACGAGGACGCGAATCACGGTGCGCCGCCTGCGTGCTCGGCCTGCAGGGGGATCTCGGCGACGACCATCGACCCCAGCGACGGCTCGGTACGCAGGGGGCCGCGGTGCCGCGTCACCACCTGCGCGACGAGGGCCAGCCCCAGGCCGTGGTGGTCTGCCTTCGTGGAGTAGCCCCGCGTCATGGCGCGGGCGAGGGTTTCCGGCGACATCCCCGGTCCGCTGTCCGCCACTTCGACGATCATGTTCGAATCATCCTGTCGTATCGTCACTTCCACCCACGGTTCGTCGACGGCCCGGGCGGCGTCGATGGCGTTGTCCACCAGATTGCCGACGAGTGTCACCAGGTCGCGGGTGCCGAGGGGGGTCGGGCCCAGCGCGGTGTCGTCGGTGACGGTCAGTTCGACGCCGCGTTCGGCGGCGTCGTTGATCTTCCCCAGCAGCAGGGCGACGAGTGCGGGTTCCTGCACCGACGCGGTGAGCCGGTCGATGAGCTGCTGCGACAGGCGCAGTTCCTCCGTCGCGAACGCGACCGCCTCCTCGGGACGTCCCAGTTCGACCATCGTGACGATGGTGTGCAGCCGGTTCGCCGACTCGTGTGCCTGTGCGCGCAGCGCGTCGGCGAAACCGCGGACCGAGTCCAGTTCGCCCAGCACCGTACGTAGCTCGGTGCGATCCCGCAACGTCGTCACCGTGGCGATCCGCCGGCCCTCCCACTGCACCGGGCTGCGGTCGACGACCAGGACGCGGTCCTCGGTGAGAAGTACGTCACCGCGGGCGTCCGCGTCCGGGCCGGCCACCCGCAGCGCCTCGGGCAGATCGTCCGTCGTGACCGGGCCGTCGCCGAGACCGAGGAGGCGCCGCGCCTCGTCGTTGACGACCTCCACGCGGGCGGGGTCGTCGGTGCCGATCACGATCAGGCCCTCCCCGATCGCGTGGAGGACCGCGTCGTGGTGCTCGTAGAGCCGGCGCAGTTCGTCCGGCGCGAGTCCGAGGGTCTGGCGGCGCAGGCGCCGGCTGACGAGCACGGCGCCGGCCGCGGCGACGGCCAGGGCCGCGGCCGACAGACCGAGTAGGGCGGGCAGCCCGCGGGCGAACTGGTCGGCGACCCGCGCGCGGGTGACGCCGACGGAGACGAGACCGACGACCTGCCCGCCGTCGAGGATCGGCGCCACGGCCCGGATGGACGGGCCGAGCGAACCGGCGTAGGTCTCGGTGAACGCCGTGCCGTCGAGCGCAGCGTCGATGTTGCCGCTGAACGGCAGACCGATCATGGCGGGATCGGTGTGGGTGTACCGGGTGCGGTCCGGCGCCATCACGACGATGAAATCGGTACCGGTCGCCTCGCGGATCCGTTCGGTGCGCGGCTGCAGCACCGCCGTCGGATCCGGCGTCCGCAACGCCGCGGCCGTCGAATCGGAGCCCGCGAGAGCCTCGGCGATGCCGAGGACGGTGCGGCGGGTGGCGTCGTCGCTGTCGCGGCGTTCGTCGATCCCGACGAGGACGGTGCCTGCGGCGATGACCAGGGCGAGCACCGCCAGCTGCAGCACCAGCAGCTGACGCGCCACGCTCATCGACGGCCGGTGCGCGGTCGGCGGCACGGGCGTACTCCTTCCGGATGCCGGTGGGTCCGCCTCGTGAGCGCGACATCACCTGAACGAAATGAACGCAACCTTCACCGGGTGAGGCTGCGACACCACCATTTCTATCAGGAACGTGACCGCGATCACGAAGCCCCCGAACCGCCCATCCGAGAGGATCCGCCATGAGCACGTCACCAGACTCCCGGGCACCCGGCGCCACGCCACCGGCCCAGCGCAGAGACCGCACGCACTGGCTCTACGTCGGTGTCATCGTGGCAGTGGTGGCCGGCGTCCTCGTCGGCTGGCTCGCCCCGGACGTCGGCAAGTCGTTCGGCGTCCTCGGCACGATGTTCGTCGACCTCATCAAGATGATGATCAGCCCGGTCATCTTCTGCACGATCGTCCTCGGCATCGGCTCGGTGCGGGCCGCTGCCAGCGTCGGCAAGGTCGGCGGCCTGGCGATGGTGTACTTCCTCGGCATGTCCACCGTCGCGCTGGGCATCGGCCTGGGGGTGGGCAACCTGCTCGATCCGGGCAGCGGCCTCAACCTGTCCCCGGAGGCCGCCGGCGCCGGCGCCGCGCTGGCCGACAAAGCCCATGCCGCGGGCGGGACCATGGACTTCGTCGCGTCGATCATCCCCACGTCGCTGCTGTCGGCGCTGACCGAGGGTAGTGTGCTGCAGACCCTGTTCGTCGCGCTGCTGGTCGGCTTCGCGCTGCAGGCACTCGGCAAGTCCGGCGAGCCGGTCCTGCGCGGCATCGGCTACGTGCAGAAGCTCGTGTTCAAGATCCTGTCGATGATCCTGTGGCTCGCTCCGATCGGTGCCTTCGGCGCCATCGCCAACGTGGTCGGGCAGACCGGTCTCGGCGCGGTCGTCCAGCTCGGCACCCTGATGATCGGGTTCTACCTCACGTGCGTGCTGTTCGTGTTCGGTGTGCTCGGCTCCCTGCTGCGGATGGTGGCCGGGGTGTCGATCTTCAAGCTGGTCAAGTACCTGGCCCGCGAGTACCTGCTGATCTTCGCGACGTCCTCGTCCGAGTCCGCGCTGCCGCGGCTCATCGCGAAGATGGAGCATGTCGGGGTCGAGCGCACGACCGTCGGTGTCGTCGTGCCCACCGGCTACTCGTTCAACCTGGACGGCACCGCCATCTACCTGACGATGGCCTCGCTGTTCATCGCCGACGCGCTCGGTTCGCCGCTGTCGCTGGCCGAGCAGCTCTCCCTGCTGGTGTTCATGATCGTCGCGTCGAAGGGCGCGGCCGGGGTGAGCGGGGCGGGCCTGGCCACGCTCGCCGGCGGCCTGCAGAGCCACCGTCCGGAGCTGCTCGACGGCGTCGGCCTCATCGTCGGCATCGACCGGTTCATGTCCGAGGCGCGCGCGGTCACCAACTTCTCCGGCAACGCCGTCGCCACCCTGCTGGTGGGAACGTGGACCGGAACCGTCGACCGCGGTCGCGTCCGCGACGTCCTCGCCGGCCGTATCCCGTTCGACGAGGAGACGATGGTCGACGACGGCCACGGCCCGGCCGACGCGAAACCTGCCGTCGTGGTCGAGGAGGCGAAGGTCCTGGCGCGCGCCTGACGCGGTACCGCTCGCGGAATCCACTGTGGCCGAATGTCACACCGGGTCGATCAGATCGAACCGGTGTGACATTCGGCCACACGCACGCGCGAGTGCGGGTCAGGCCGGACGGAACCGGGCCGCGACGTGGGCGCCGACCCGTTCGACGAGGTGATCGAAGAAGACCTGCGGGTCCGTGGCGACGACGATCTCGGCGTTCGGCGGCCGGCCCCACATGCCGGACCAGTCGGCGACGGTGGTGCCGCGGGTGAGCCGGCCGTCGAGTTCGACGTCGACGGTCGCCGGGCGGGTGGTGAAGGGCACCGTTCCGAGGGCGACCGCCGCCGCGAACGGATCGTGGACGTGGGCCAGGAAGCCCTGACCCTGGTCGCGGTGGAACTCCATGTAGAAGCGCAGCGCATCGGACAGGTGCCGCACGATCGGGTTGGACGCCCGCGAGCGCAGACCGCGCGGATCGTCCGGCGAGAGGAGCTCGGCCGGGACGCTTCCCGCGGCCTCGGCCAGACGTCGCAGGTGATCGGGCCGCATCGCGATCGACTCGGTGGTGTCGAGGGAGCACACGATCGGCCGGCGGTCGGGTGCCACGGCGGAGAATGCGTCGAACACCGCCTTCGCGGCCTCCGGATCCACCGCGATGTTCCATTCCGAGGTGGGTGTGGTGTTGCCCGGGTAGTTGAACGCCCCGCCCATCACGACCAGGCGGCGCAGCCGGTGGGGGAGTTGCGGATCGAGCCGGACGGCCAGCGCCAGGTTGGTGAGCGGACCGGTGACGAGGCCGACGAGTTCGCCGGGGTGGGCGCGGGTCAGCTCCACCCACGCCTCGGCGGCGCTGCGGCCCGACGGGCCGTGACCGGGGGCGGGCAGGTCGGCGTAACCGACGCCGCGCGGACCGTGCGTGTCCTCGGTGGTCATCAGCGGCGCGACGAGTGGGGCCGCCGATCCGACGGCGACCTCGATGTCCGGCCTGCCGCACACCTGCAGCCACGCCAGGTTGTTCGCGGTCACCTGCGGGACGGGCACGTTCCCGGCGGTGGAGAGCACCGCGGCGATCTCCGCTTCCGGACTCGCCAGCAGGTAGAGCAGGGCGAGAGCGTCGTCGA
>NZ_AJFC01000135.1:0-3922 GCF_000256505.1 Rhodococcus sp. P14
CCCCGCCCATCCTGCAGCACGTGCCCGCGGCCCGGCACGGCCGGTGCCGCGGACTCCCGCTCAGGAGGGTGGTGTCGGGTCGACCAGACCCTCGGGGAGCCGGCGGAACATCTCGGCAAGCTGCGGCAGGAAGTCGCGGAAGCCGCTGGTCTTGCGCCAGAACATGCCGATGTGGCGACGCGGGACGGGCTCGGCGAACCGCAGCAGCCGGATCTCCGGGGGCTGGGCGACCGGGGTGGTGACGGCCAGGCGCGGCAGCAGGGTCACCCCCACCCCGGCGATCACCATCTGCCGCAGGGTCTCGAGGCTCGTCGCCCGGAAGCCGTTGCGTTCGGCGGCTCCGGTCAGCCGGCACACCTCGAGGGCCTGGTCCCGCAGGCAGTGACCGTCCTCGAGCAGCAGCAGGCTCTCGTCCGCGATCACCGACACGGGGGCAGGTTCGGGTGTGCCGGCCAGCGGATGGGAGGCCGGGACGGCGAGCACGAAGTCCTCGGAGAACAGGTACTCCTGGTGCAGGTGGTCGTCGTCGATCGGCAGTGCGAGCACGCAGACGTCGAGGTCGCCGCGGCGGAGCCGTTCGAGCAGGTCCTCGGTCTTCTCCTCGATCAACAGCAGTTCGAGATCGGGAAACCTCGCCCGTACCGACGGCACGACGTGCGGGAGCAGGTACGGGGCGAGGGTCGGGAACAGGCCGATGCGGAGCGTGCCCGACTCCGGGTCGGAGAACTGCCGGGCGATCTCGCGGATGTTCGCGGTCTCGCTCAGAATGATCCGGGCCCGCTCCACGATCTGCGTGCCCGCGCCGGTCAGGGTGATCTGACGCGGGCTCCGCTCGACGAGTTCGACGCCGAGTTCCTGTTCGAGCTTGCGGAGCTGGGTCGACAGCGTGGGCTGACTGACGAAGCAGGCCTCCGCCGCCCGGCCGAAGTGGCGATGGTGCGCCACCGCGGCCAGGTACTCGAGATCACGCAGGTTCACGACGGACGAACTACCGGACGGTCGCGGCGACCGAGTCCTCGGCCGGGGCGCTGGTGCGGATGAGGTGGTCGAACGCGCCGAGCGCCGCGGTCGCGCCGGCACCGGCGGCGATGACGATCTGCTTGTACGGCACCGTGGTGCAGTCACCGGCCGCGAACACACCCGGCACCGAGGTCTGGCCACGGTCGTCGATCACGATCTCGCCGCGCGGCGACAGCTCGACCGTCCCGGCGAGCCACTCGGTGTTGGGCAGCAGACCGATCTGGACGAAGACGCCCTCGAGCTCGAGCGTGTGCGACGTCTCGGTGGTGCGGTCCTGATAGGTCAGGCCGGTGACCTTGGTGCCGTCGCCGAGGACCTCGGTGGTCAGTGCGCTGACGACGATGTCCACGTTCGGCAGGCTGCGCAGCTTGCGCTGCAGCACCTCGTCGGCGCGCAGCACCGAGTCGAATTCGATGAGCGTGACGTGCGCGACGACGCCGGCGAGGTCGATGGCGGCCTCCACACCGGAGTTGCCGCCGCCGATCACGGCGACGCGCTTGCCCTTGAACAGCGGTCCGTCGCAGTGCGGGCAGTAGGTCACGCCCTTGTTGCGGTACTCGGTCTCGCCGGGCACGTTCATCGAGCGCCACCGCGCGCCGGTGGACAGGATCACGGTACGGGCGAGGAGGGAGGCGCCGCTGTCCAGTTCGACCTCGACGAGGCCACCCTCGACGGTCGCCGGCACGAGCTTCGCGGCCCGCTGCAGGTTCATGACGTCGACGTCGTACTGACGGACGTGATTCTCGAGCGCGGCGCCGAGCTGGGGACCTTCGGTGTAGGGCACGGAGACGAAGTTCTCGATCGCCATCGTGTCGAGCACCTGGCCGCCGAAGCGCTCGGCAGCGAGTCCGGTGCGAATTCCCTTGCGGGCGGCGTAGATCGAGGCTGCGGCGCCGGCCGGTCCGCCGCCGACGACGAGTACGTCGAACGGGTCCTTCTCGGCGATCGCGGCGGCCGCGCGGTCTGCGGCGCCGGTGTCGAGCTTGCCGACGATCTGCTCGAGGCTCATGCGGCCCGAGTCGAACAGTTCCCCGTTGAGATACACCGTCGGTACGGCCATCACCTGGCGTCCGTCGACCTCGTCCTGGAACAGGGCGCCGTCGATGGCGACGTGCGTGATGCGCGGATTGAGTACGCACATCAGGTTCAGCGCCTGCACGACGTCCGGGCAGTTCTGGCAGGAGAGCGAGAAGTAGGTCTCGAAGTGCAGTTCGCCGTCCAGGTCGCGGACCTGCTGCTGCAGTTCCTCCGGCTCCTTCGACGGGTAACCGCCGACCTGGAGGAGAGCGAGTGCGAGGGAGGTGAACTCGTGACCGAGCGGGATGCCGGCGAAGCGGACCTCGATATCGGTGCCGACCCGGTGGATGGCGAACGAGGGGCGTCGTGCGTCGTCGTCGCGGCGCTCGTGGGTGATCTTGTCCGACATCGCCGCGATCTCGTCGAGAAGGGCGGCGAGTTCGGCGGACTTGGGTCCGTCGTCGAGGGAGGACACGAGCTCGATCGGCAGGGTCAGCCGCTCGAGGAGGGACTTCAGTTGGCCGGCGAGCGAGGCTTCGAGCATGGGTATCTACTCCATCGACGGGTGGGGAACGGTGATCGGAATGCGGCACGGCGCCGGGTGGCTCGGCGCTCCGGGAGCGCGGGGCCCGATGTGGGCCGGGCCCCGCGCCGCAGGAAGGTCGGATCCGGAGGTGTCAGATCTTGCCGACGAGGTCCAGCGACGGGGCGAGGGTCTCGGCGCCCTCTTCCCACTTGGCCGGGCAGACCTCGCCCGGGTGCGACCGGACGTACTGAGCGGCCTTGACCTTGCGGACGAGCTCGGCGGCGTTGCGTCCGATGCCCTCGGCGGTGACCTCCATGAACTGGACGATGCCGTCGGGGTCGACGAGGAAGGTGCCGCGGTCGGCCAGGCCCTCGTTCTCGCGCAGCACCTCGAAGTCGGTGCTGATCTGCAGGGTCGGGTCGCCGATCATGGCGTACTTGATCTTGCCGATGGTCTCGGAGGAGTCGTGCCACGCCTTGTGCGTGAAGTGGGTGTCGGTGGAGACCGAGAAGACCTCGACGCCGAGCTTCTGCAGCTCCTCGTAGTGGTCGGCAAGGTCACCGAGCTCCGTCGGGCAGACGAAGGTGAAGTCGGCCGGGTAGAAGAAGAAGATCGCCCACTTGCCCTTGATGTCCTCGTCGGAGACGGAGATGAAACCACCCTCCTGGTAGGCGGTCGCGGAGAAGGGCTTGATCTGCTTGTTGATCAGGGCCACGTTGAACCTCTGTTCGGTCGATAGGGATTCTGACCTTTCAAACACTAACGAGTTTCGATAGGCAGGGCCAATCGATCGACTGCATTCGATTGATAGTCTGCATCTATCGATCCGATCGGCGCGGCGAAACCCCAGTTGGGCGACCGAACCGCCGCCCAGGCGCAGGGGCACGCGCGTCGAGACGTGACCGATATCACGACTGCTGCGAGGCGGTGTCGGTGACGCGGAACACCGGGTAGCGCGAGGCCACGGCCGCGAGTTCCGCCCGAGTGGGTGTACCGGCCAGGCCGAAGTACATGTCCGCCTCCCGAGCGATCTTCCGGTGGCCGGGTTCCCGTCCGCCCCGCAGCAGGTAGGCGCGGAGGATGTCGGCGCGGCCGGGGACCGGTACCTCGACCAGGGTGACCGCCCGACGTCGGCGACCGCGGACCAGCAGTGCGCGCCCGGCGGCAGCCCGCACGTTGCGGGCCCACTGGGACTGGCCGGCCAGCGACAGCAGGTACTGCTCGCCGTCGTGGTCCAGCAGCAGCAGATTGGTCCGGCGCACGACACCGGAGCGACGGCCGGGGACCTCCAGCGTCACGACATTCCGCGGGCTGAGCCGCAGCCGGGTCAGTGCGTGGCCGAGCCACTGCAGCCGCGCG